>NZ_JAUQTX010000164.1:0-15874 GCF_059803775.1 Azospirillum sp. UFLA03-27
TTCATCATCGGCACCGGCAGCAGGTTGGCGAAGGCGCCGCCGACGTAGCGGAACAGCGGCAGCGCGGCCTCTTCCGCGGACGCCTTGGCGACGGCGAGCGAGACGCCGAGGATGGCGTTGGCGCCGAGCCGGCCCTTGTTGGGGGTGCCGTCCAGCTCGATCATGGCGAGGTCGAGGGCACGCTGGTTGGAGCCGTCGAGGCCGGCGATGGCGTCGAAGATCTCGCCGTTGACCGACTCCACGGCCTTCAGCACGCCCTTGCCGCCGTAGCGGGACTTGTCGCCGTCGCGCAGCTCCACCGCCTCGTGCGCGCCGGTCGAGGCGCCCGACGGAACGGCGGCGCGGCCGAAGGCGCCGGATTCGAGCAGGACGTCCACCTCGACGGTCGGGTTCCCACGGCTGTCGAGGATCTCGCGGGCGTGGATTTCGGTGATGGCGCTCATGTTTGTCCTTCCTCCGCGTTGCGCGCGTCCACTGGATGATCTTTCCAGGCGGATGATCTTTCCAGGCGAAAAAGAAGCGCGCGGGCTTGATAGCCCTGCGTGCGGGGGGATGCAAGGCCGCTGGGGCGCAAAGGCTCGCGGAAGGACACCCGGATGGCGGAGCACCCCTATCCGGTTGTGCAGCGCACCTGCATCCAAAGTCGCATAGACCACCTTGTCCGGTACCCGTAGCGTTCTAACGTTCGCTAGCGGGGCCGCCCGCGGCGGGCGGCAACAGCCCCTGGGAATCACCCCAAGGCCAATCCAAGCGCGGAGGACCCAACCATGAAGACCTGGCGCAAGCCCCAGATCGTCGAAATCGCCGTCGGCACCGAAATCAACGCCTACGCCTGCGCCCGTCTCTGAGCGCCGGCCGGTTCCCGTGCGTGACGACCGCCGCCTGATTCGGGCCGCCTTGATTAGGAAAGGCACCCCATGCTGACGATCCTCGTCCTTGGCTCCGCCGCGGGCGGCGGTTTTCCCCAGTGGAACTGCAACTGCGCGGGCTGTCGCCGCGCCCGCTCCGGCGACCCGGCGGCCCGCCCGCGCACCCAGTCATCGCTCGCCGTCAGCGGTGGCGACGGGCGCTGGCTGCTGCTGAACGCCTCGCCGGACATCGGCCAGCAGATCCTTGCCAACCCGGCGCTGCACCCGCGGACCGCCGTGCGGCACAGCCCCATCGCCGCGGCGGTGCTGACCAACGCCGACATCGACCATGTGGCGGGCCTGCTGACGCTGCGCGAATCCCAGCCGCTGGCCGTCTACGCCACCGACCGGGTGCACCGCGTGCTGGAGGCGAACGCCGTCTTCCGCGTGGTCAACCCGGAGCTTGCGCCGCGCCGCGCCATGGCGCTGGACCGGCCCTGGGTTCCCGCCGACGCCGCCGGAACCCCCTTCCCCTTCGAGATCGAAGCCTTCGCCGTGCCCGGCAAGGTCGCGCTCTATCTGGAGGACCCGTCCGCCGCCGGCTTCGGCTCGGTGGCGGAGGACACGGTGGCTCTGCGCATCCGCGACCGCAACGGCGACGGGGAATTCTTCTACATCCCCGGCTGCTCGGCGATGCCGGGCTGGCTGGCCGACCGGCTGCGCGGGGCGCCGCTGGTGCTGTTCGACGGCACCACCTGGACCGACGACGAGATGATCCGCGCCGGCACCGGCAGCAAGACCGGCCAGCGCATGGGCCACATGGCGATGTCCGGCCCGGACGGCTCCATCGCCGCCTTCGCGGGGCTGGGCGTGCAGCGCAAGGTCTTCGTCCACATCAACAACACCAACCCGGCCCTGCTGGACGACTCGCCCGAACGGGCCGCCGCCACAGCCGAAGGTTGGGAGATCGCCCACGACGGGATGGAGTTCACGCTATGACGTCAGCGCTGTCGCGCGAGGACCTGGAACGCGAGCTGCGCGCCATCGGCGAGCGCCAGTACCACGACCTCCACCCCTTCCACAAACTGCTGCACGGCGGGAAGCTGAAGCGCGGGCAGGTCCAGGCCTGGGCGCTGAACCGCTTCTACTATCAGGTCTGCATCCCGAAGAAGGATCTGGCCCTGATGGCGCGGATGGACGATCCGGCGCTGCGCCGCATCTGGATCCAGCGCGTGCTCGACCATGACGGCTTCGGCGAGAGCCGCCAGCGCGAGGAGGGCAAGGTCGGCGGGATCGAGCGCTGGCTGCGTCTGACCGACGGGCTGGGGCTGGACCGCGACTACGTCACCTCGCTGAGGGGCATCCTGCCGGCGACCCGCTACGCCGTCGATTCCTACGTCAATTTCGTGTCGAGCAAATCAACGCTGGAGGCCGTCGCCTCGTCCCTGACCGAGCTGTTCGCCCCGGCCATCCACCGCGAGCGCATCGCCGGGTTCGAGGCCTATTACGCCTTCGCCAACGACGCCACCCTGTCCTACTTCCGCAAGCGGCTGGACGAGGCGCCGCGCGACGTCGAGTTCGGGCTCGAATACGTGCTCGACAACGCCCGTACGCTGGAGCAGCAGCAGCAGGTGATCGCCGCGCTGCGCCACAAGGCGGAGCTTCTCTGGGCGCAGCTGGACGCGCTGCACCACGCCTATGTGTCGCCCGGCCTGATCCCGCCCGGCGCCTTCGTGCCGGACGACATGGAACCGCCGGTCTACGCGCGATGACAGACGGCGTGAGCGAGGAGGACCGGGTTCGGCTGGCTCCGGGCGTCATGCTCCGCCAGGACCGGGTGCGCGGCCACTGGCAGCTTCTGGGGCCGGAGCGCGTGCTGATCCTGGACGAGGTGGCGCTGGAGGTGGTGCGGGCCGTCACTGCACAGTCTCCGGGGACCCAACCTCCGGTGACGGTGGGCGCGGCCATCGCGACGCTGGCCGCACAATTCGACGCACCGCGGGAGGAGATCGCCGCGGATGTGTTGGAAGTGTTGGGCGACATGATCACGAAGGGGTTCCTGACCCGATGACCTTCTGTGGCGCCACGACCGGACTCGAACCGCCGCTGGCCCTGCTGGCGGAACTGACGCACCGCTGCCCGCTGCGCTGCGCCTACTGCTCCAACCCGCTGGCCCTCGACCCGGCCAGCCGCGAGCTGGACACCGCCGCCTGGTGCCGCGTGCTCGACGAGGCGGCGGAACTCGGCATCATCCAAGTGCATTTCTCCGGCGGCGAGCCGACGGCGCGCAAGGACCTGGAGGCGCTGATCGCCCACGCCACCGCGGCCGGGCTCTACGCCAACCTCATCACCTCGGCGGTGCTGCTCGACCGGGCGCGGCTGGAGCGGCTGCGCGACGCCGGGCTCCAACATGTGCAGATCGGCTTCCAGGACACAGTGCCGGCCAAGGCCGAACTGATCAGCGGCTTCCCCGGCGGCCAACCGAAGAAGCTGGAGGTGGCGCGCGCGGTCACCGACGCCGGCATGGCGCTGACCGTCAACGCCATCGTGCAGCGCCACAACATCGACCGGGTGGACGACTTCTTCGACATGGCGCTGGAGCTGAAGGCCGGCCGGATCGAGATCGCCAACGTCCAGTATTACGGCTGGGCGCTGAAGAACCGCGCCGCCCTGATGCCGACCCGCGAGCAACTGGTCCGAATGGACGAGCGGGTGCGCGCCCGCCTGCCGGAGTTGAAGGGCCGGCTGGTCGTCGATTACGTGGTGCCCGACTATTACGCCAAGCGCCCCAAGGCCTGCATGGGGGGCTGGGGCCGCAAATTCCTGAACGTAACGCCCAGCGGCTCGGTTCTGCCCTGCCACGCCGCCGAGACGATCCCCGGCATGACGTTCGACCGGGTGACAGAGCGCCCCCTGGCCGACATCTGGGCCAACTCCGCCGCCTTCCAGCGCTACCGCGGCACCGAGTGGATGCCGCAACCCTGCCGGAGCTGCGACCAGAAGGAGATCGACTGGGGCGGTTGCCGCTGTCAGGCGCTGGCGCTGACCGGAAGCGCCGACAACACCGACCCGGTGTGCGACCTGTCCGAGCATCACGGCCGGCTGGCGGACATCACAGGGACGGACGGCGGCACGGCCGAGGCGCCGATCACCTACCGGAGCTTCAGCCTGTAAAACCATCCCTGTAAAGCCATCGTAGCCCTCTCCCCGCTTTCGGCGGACCAAAGGTCCGCCTGTCGCGTCAGCGCAAACTTCGTTTGCGCGTGAGCGGAGGGGAGAGGGAATTTAGGCTCACTTCTTCGGAGCGGTCGTCGCCGACGCGCTGGTCTTTGAGCCGCCGACCGCGGCGATGCGGCCCTTGATGTCGTCGTAGACGTTCTGCGGGACGATCTTCTTGCTGACCAGCTCGTCCTTGGAACGGTAGGGGCGGTTCTTCACGATCGCCTCGGACCGCGCCTCGCCGATTCCCGGCAAGGTCTGAAGCTCGTCCTTGCCGGCGGTGTTGAGGTCGATGACCTTGGCCTTCGCCGTCGACGATGACGACCCGCTGCCCATCGGCGGCGCGGTGGTGGTGCCGCTGTGGCCCGGCGGCATGGCCGGCTTGGCCTGCGGCATGGGCGTGGTCGAAGGCGTTGCGGACGGCGCGGTCGATTGCGCGAGGGCGGGACCGGCGATCATCGCGCCGACGCTGGCGAAAGCGGCGATGGCGCACAGGCGGATCGGCTTCATGGCGTTGCTCCATGGCTTTATCCGCGGGCGCTCCACCGTAAGCGCGGCGCCCGTGGTGCCTGGGCAACGCCAGGACCGGCAAGCCGTTCCCAAACCTGTCCTTTCGTCAGGCCTTCGCCAGACGGTCGAAGGCCTGGAGGCGCGCCAGCAGGGCCGGCATGTCCTTCAGCGGGACCATGTTCGGGCCGTCGCTGGGCGCACAGTCCGGATTTTCATGGGTCTCCATGAAGACGGCGGCGACGCCCACGGCGATGGCGGCGCGGGCCAGCACCGGAACGAACTCGCGCTGGCCGCCGGAGGTGGTGCCTTGCCCGCCCGGCTGCTGCACGGAGTGGGTGGCGTCGAAAACCACCGGGAAGCCGGTCTCCGCCATGATCGGCAGGGACCGCATGTCCGACACCAGCGTGTTGTAGCCGAAGCTGGCGCCGCGCTCGCACAGCAGCACCTTCTCGTTGCCCGACGCCACCAGCTTCGCCGCGACGTTCTTCATGTCCCAGGGGGCGAGGAACTGGCCCTTCTTCACGTTGACCGCCCGGCCCGTCTTCGCCGCGGCGATCAACAGGTCGGTCTGGCGGCAGAGGAAGGCGGGGATCTGGAGGACGTCCATCACCTCGGCCACCGCGGCGCACTGGTCGGCCTCGTGCACGTCGGTGATCACCGGGCAGCCGAACCGCTCCTTGATCTCCGCGAAGATCGGCAGCGCCTTGTCCATGCCGAGGCCGCGCGCCGTGCTGATGGAGGTGCGGTTGGCCTTGTCGAAGGACGATTTGTAGATCAGCCCGATGCCCAGCGCGCCGGTCATCTCCACCAGCGCCGCCGCCGTCTCCAGCGCGTGGTCGCGGCTTTCCATCTGACACGGGCCGGCGATCAGGGTGAAGGGCCGGTCGTTGGCGATGGTCAGGTTGCCGATCTGGACGGTCTTGGCGGTGGTCATCCCATGCTCTCCAAAAAGCAATGCGAGGGGACGCATGCTGAGGCCCCCTCGCGCTGCTCCTTCCTTCCCAGATATCGGCAACCCCGGTCAACCGGAATGGAGTCAACCCAGATGCTGCTTGAAGAAGGCTGCCGTACGTCCGTTGGCCAGCTCCGTCGCCTGCGCATCGAAATGGGCGCCGCCCGCGCGGGCGAAGGCGTGGTCCACACCCGGATAGACGTGGGCGGTGACGTTCGGGTTGTCCTTCACCGCGGCCAGCACCTTGTCCCGCGCCTCCGCCGGGACGAACTGGTCCTTCTCAGCGATGTGCATCAGCAGCGGCTTGGCGATGCTCGCCGCCTCGCCGGTCAGACCGTCCAGACCGACGCCGTAATAGCTGACGTTTGCATCGGAATCGGAACGCGCCGCCATCATGAAGGCGAGCCGGCCGCCCAGGCAGTAGCCCACCGACCCGGCCTTGCCGGTGCAGTCCGTATTCCGGCGCAGCCACGCCAGCGTGGCCTTCAGGTCGTCCACCGCCTTGTCCTGGTCCATGCCGTTCATCAGGGCGAAGGCGCGGTTCCACTCCTCCTGGGTCTTGTCGGTGATCTGCACGCCCGGCTCCTGCCGCCAGAACAGGTCCGGGCAGACGGCCAGCCAGCCCTGGGCGGCGAAGCCGTCGCACAGGTCGCGCATGACCTTGTTGACCCCGAAGATTTCCTGGATGACGACGAGTCCGGGGGCCGGCCCGCCGCCCGCCGGCTTGGCCACATAGGCGGAAAAGCTGCCGCCGTCGCCGGCGGGGATGCTGATGTCGGTCATGGTTGTGTCCCTTCCCTTGGTTTTTTACCGTTGGTTCTCTGGGGGCCTCTCGGTTTTCCTCGGCCCGTAACGCAAAAGCGGCGGCCGTTGGCTCGGCCGCCGCTTCCACTATACCCACCGGAAACCCGGAACCGGAACACGCGGGGGAGGAATGCCCTCCCCCGTATGGTCACATCACACCAGCCGGCTCTGCTCGATCGCCGCCTTGATGAAGGAGGTGAAGAGCGGGTGCGGGTCGAAGGGCTTGGACTTCAGCTCCGGATGGAACTGCACGCCGATGAACCAGGGATGGTCCGGGATCTCGACGATCTCGGGCAGCTCGCCGTCCGGCGACAGGCCGGAGAACAGCAGGCCGACCTTCTCCAGCCGGTCCTTGTAATAGACGTTCACCTCGTAGCGGTGACGGTGCCGCTCGGTGATGTCGGTGGTGCCGTAGACCTCCGCGACCTTGCTGCCGGGGACCAGCTTCGCCGGGTAGGTGCCGAGACGCATGGTGCCGCCGAGATCGGTGCCTTCCGTGCGCTTCTCCAGGCTGTTGCCACGCATCCACTCGGTCATCAGGCCGACCACCGGGTTGCCGGGCTTGCCCAGCTCGGTCGAGCCGGCGTCGACGATCCCGGCCATGTTGCGGGCCGATTCGATCACCGCCATCTGCATGCCGAAGCAGATGCCGAAATAGGGCACCTTGCGCTCGCGGGCGAACTGGGCGGCGCGGATCTTACCTTCCGTGCCGCGCGAGCCGAAGCCGCCCGGCACCAGGATGCCGTGGACGTTCTCCAGCCGCTGCACGGCGCTGTCGTCCTCGAAGATCTCCGAGTCGATCCAGTCGAGCTTGACCTTCACGTTGTTGGCGATGCCGCCGTGGGTCAGCGCCTCGGCCAGCGACTTGTAGCTGTCGAGCAGGCTGGTGTACTTGCCGACGACGGCGATGGTCACCTCACCCTGCGGCTTGCGCACGCGCTCGACGATGCTGGTCCAGCGCGACAGGTCCGGCTTGCCCTCGGTCGGCAGGCCGAAATAGGCCAGCACCTGGGTGTCGAAGCCTTCCTCGTGGTAGCTGACCGGCACCTGATAGATCGAATCGACATCCAGGGCGGCGATCACGCGCTCCGGCCGGATGTTGCAGAACAGCGCGATCTTCTTGCGCTCGTTCTCCGGGATCGGACGGTCGGCGCGGCAGAGCAGGATGTTGGCCTGGATGCCCATTCCCAGCAACTCCTTCACGGAATGCTGGGTCGGCTTGGTCTTCAGCTCGCCCGCCGTCGGGATGTAGGGCAGCAGGGTCAGGTGGATGAACAGGGCGTTCTCCGGACCGACCTCGTTGCCGAACTGGCGGATGGCTTCCAGGAAGGGGGTCGACTCGATGTCGCCCACCGTGCCGCCGATCTCGCAGAGGATGAAGTCCTCGTCGGTCGTGTCGGCGCCGATGAAGTCCTTGATCTGGTCCGTGACGTGCGGAATCACCTGCACGGTCGCGCCCAGATAATCGCCGCGGCGCTCCTTGGCGATCACGTTCGAATAGATGCGGCCCGTGGTGATGTTGTCGCCACGGCGCGCGGCCACGCCGGTGAAGCGCTCGTAATGGCCGAGGTCGAGGTCGGTCTCAGCGCCGTCGTCGGTCACATAGACCTCGCCGTGCTGGTACGGGCTCATCGTGCCGGGGTCCACGTTCAGGTACGGGTCCAGCTTGCGCAGCCGCACCTTGTAGCCGCGCGCCTGGAGAAGCGCCCCAAGCGCCGCCGACGCCAGACCTTTGCCCAGCGAGGAAACGACGCCACCGGTGATGAAGATGTAGCGAGTCATGTCCGTCCGAAGACCTTCAGAGCCTGATCCGTTCCCCGAATTCGGACCGTCCCCCGGGCGCTGCCCAGATCGACGATCCTCAAAAGAAAGAGGCGGCTTCGGGGGAGGCCGCCTCACGTCGGACCCGGCCGGCTGGGCCGGCATCGTGTCGATGATCGAGGTCGGCGCCCGGTGCGCACCCGCCAGGACCGCCAGGACCAGGCTGGTCGCCATGAAGCAGCCCGCCAGGATGCCGGTGGTCCGCGTCAGCAGATTGGCGGTGCCGCGGGTGGACATCATGCCCCCCATATTGCCGCCGCCGATGCCGAGACCGCCGCCTTCCGAACGCTGGATCAGGATGACCCCGACGAGCGCCAGGGCGATCAGCAGGTGAATGACCAGAAGCACCGATTCCATGCAACCCGTTCCCTTGATCCCTTCCCGGAGCGATCCGCAGGGACCGCCCAAACCAACAGCGCGCCACGGACCTTGGCAAGGGCCCGTGGCGCGCGCCCACTGTTTTTAACGCGGTCCTGCGCGATATGCTAGCGGCAACTGGTGGCGATGGCCCAGAAATCGTCCGCCTTCAGCGCGGCGCCGCCGACCAGCGCGCCGTCCACATTCTCCACCGCCATCAGTTCCGCGGCGTTGCCCGGCTTGACAGAGCCGCCGTAGAGGACGCGCACCGCGTCGGGATCGGCGGTCTTGCCGGCCAGCTCCGCCCGGATGTGGGCGTGCATCGCCTTGACGTCGTCGGGGGTCGCGGTCTTGCCGGTGCCGATGGCCCAGACCGGCTCGTAGGCGATGACGGTGTTCGCTGCGGTGGCGCCCTCCGGGATCGAACCCTTGAGCTGGCTGGCGACGACGCTGTTCGCCTGCCCGGCGTCGCGCTGGGCCTCCGTCTCGCCGACGCAGATGATGGCGATCAGGCCCGCCTTGTGGGCCGCCGCCGCCTTGGCGGCGACCTGCGCGTCGGATTCGGCGTGGTCGGCGCGGCGCTCCGAATGGCCGAGGATGACGTAGCGGCAGCCGGCGTCGGTCAGCATGGCCGGGCTGACGTCGCCGGTGTGCGCGCCGGAGGTCTTGGCGTGGCAGTCCTGCGCGCCCAGCGCCAGTGGGCTGCCGGAAATGGCGTCGCCCACCGGGAACAGCAGCGGGAAGGGCGGGCACACCAGCATGTCGAAGGCAACCGTCCCGGCCCCCGTCAGGCGCCCGGCGAGGTCCGAGGCGAGGTCGAGCCCGTCGGCCTTCAGCCCGTTCATTTTCCAGTTCCCGGCAATCAGTTTGCGGCGTGCGGCCATGGCGTTTACGTCCTCCGGCTCTCGTTTGTTGGTGCGGGTGTTCGTTTTCAAAGTGCGCCCCCTGTCTAGCAAGGAGTGCGTGGCATTTCCACCCGTCCAACGGGTTCTTTCCGATGGGGAATCGCGGGGGAAATGGGGTGTTGCCGGGCTTTCGCGGGGTGCCTATGATGCCGCCCCGGCCGCAGGGCCGTCCTTTGCGCACTCACCTCGGGTCCCATGCTTCAGTTCATCCGCACTTACGCCGGTTCGTGGGTCGTCAAGATCCTGTTCGTGCTCCTCATCGTCAGCTTCGCGGCCTGGGGCATCGGCGACATGATCCGCACAGGCGGGATTTCCAGCACCGTCGCCTCCGTCGGCAAGGTGGAGATCGACCGGGCGGAGCTGGATCAGGAGTTCCGTCGCCAGATGGAACGGCTGCGCCCGATGGTGGGCGGCAACCTGACGACGGAGCAGGCGCGCCAGTTCGGCCTGCTCGACCAGTCGCTGTCGGCGCTGGTGCAGCGCGCGCTCTACGATCAGGCGGCGCGCGATGCCGGGATCTCGGTCGGCCCGGACGTGGTGCGCCAGCGCATCGCCGAGGAGCCGGCCTTCCGCAACGCGCAGAACCAGTTCGACCCGGCCCAGTTCCGCAGCGTTCTGCGCAACAACCAGCTGACCGAGGACGGCTACGTCGCCCTGCTGCGCCGCGAGACCGCGCGCGAGCTGGTGGCCGGTGCGGTCGGCGCAGGGGTGACCCCGCCGAAGCCGCTGGTCCAGGACCTCTACCGCTTCCGCGGAGAGCGCCGCGTGGCCGAGGTGGTCACCCTGCCCAACGCCGCCATCGGCGACGTCGGCGTGCCCGACGAGGCTGAGCTGACCCGTTATTACGAGGATCATCAGGTCCGCTTCACCGCGCCGGAATACCGCGCGCTGAGCATCGCCCAGCTCTCCGCCGACGAGATCGCCAAGGACATCCAGATCCCCGACAACGAGCTGCGCGCCGCTTATGACGAGCGCGCCGACGAACTCGGCACGCCGGAGCGGCGCACCGTGGGGATGGTCCTGGCCGACGACGAGGCGAAGGCGAAGCAGATCGCCGAGGCCGCCAAGACCAAGGGACTGACCGTCGCCGCCAAGGACGCCGGGACCGACGTCATCACGCTCGACAACGTCACCCGCAACGAGCTGCCGGAGATCGGCGACGCCGCCTTCGCGCTGGCCCAGGGTGCGGTCAGCGACGCGGTGCGCAGCGGGTTGGGCTGGCACGTCCTGACGGTCACCGCCATCCAGCCGGGCGCCACCAAGAGCTTCGAGGAGGCCCGCGACCAGCTCCTGGCCGAGTTGCGCAAGGAGAAGGCGATGGATTCGCTCTACTCCATCGCCAACCGGGTCGAGGACCAGCTCGCCAGCGGCGCCCCGCTGGAGGAGGTCGCCCAGGCCCAGTCGCTGCCCATCGCCAAGATCGCCGCGGTGGACAGCAGCGGCAAGGCGCCGGACGGCAAGGACGCAGCCCCCGGCCGCCCGAACTTCGCCGCCATGGTGCAGACCGCCTTCCAGCTCGCTTCCGGCGCCACCTCGAACCTGACCGAAGCCCCCAACAACGTCTTCTACGCCGTGCGTGTCGACGGCGTGACGCCGGCCGCGGCCAAGCCGCTGGCCGAGGTGCGCGATCAGGCCGTGGCCGGCTGGCAGGACGACAAGCGCGCCAAGCTGGCCGCCGAGAAGGCCCAGGACATCGCCGCCAAGCTGAAGCAGGGCTCGGAGGCCGCAGCGCAGGACGTCGCCAGCCAGTCCGGCGCCAGCTTCGCCATGACCACGCCCTTCACCCGCGACGCCCGTTCGGTCGAGGGGCTGCCGGGCGAACTGGTGCGCAAGCTGTTCGAGGTGAAGTCCGGCGAGACGGTGACCGGCGCCACCGCCGACAGCCAGGTCGTCGCCCGCCTGAAGGAGATCATCCCGGCGGACCCGGCGGCGGCCGACACCACGCTGGCGACCGTGGAGAGCACCGTCGCCCAGGGGCTGGAAAGCGACATCATGGCCCAATTCGGCAACGCGCTGCGCAACAGCTACCCGGTCGAGGTTCACCGCAACCGCATCGACCAGTTCTTCGCCAGCGGCAACTAACCACACTCAATCGCCCCACTCAGCCGAGGCCCGTCCCGTGAAGGTTCAGCCGGAATCCGCCGCCTTCCACACCGCTTATGAGGCCGGCAAGCCGCAGGTGGTGTGGACCACGCTGGTCAGCGATCTGGAGACCCCGGTCTCCGCCTACATGAAGCTGGCCGACGGGCGCCCCTTCGGCTTCCTCTTCGAATCGGCGGAGCGCGGGGCGGGATCGCGGCGCGACCGCTACTCGGTGATCGGCTTCAAACCCGATCTGGTGTGGCGTTGCCGCCGCGACCGGGCGGAGGTCAACCGCAACGCCCTGCACGACCGCAACGCCTACGAGCCCATCGACACCGCCCCGCTGGAGTCGCTGCGCGCCCTCATCAACGAGAGCCGCATCGACCTGCCGGACGCGGTGCCGCCGATGGCCGCGGGCCTGTTCGGCTACCTGACCTACGACATGGTCCGGCTGATGGAGCGGCTGCCGGACGACAATCCCGACGAGCTGGGCATCCCTGACGCCATCCTGTCGCGGCCGAGCATCGTCGCCATCTTCGACAGCCACACCGATTCGGTGACGCTGGTCACTCCGGTGTGGCCGAAGCCGGGCGTCGATGGCACCGCCGCCTACGGCGACGCCCGCGAGCGTCTGATGGACGCGGTGGCCGACCTGGAGCGCCCCCTGCCCTACCGGCGGGAGCCGCGGACCAAGGACGGGCTGCCGCTCGCCTGGACCTCCAACACGACGCGCGAGGAGTATCACGCGATCGTGGAGCGGGCGAAGGAGTACATCCGGGCTGGCGACATCTTCCAGGTCGTGCCGTCCCAGCGCATCCGCTTCCCCTTCAAGCCGTCGCCGCTGGCGCTGTACCGCACGCTGCGCCGTCTGAACCCGTCGCCCTTCCTGTTCCACTGCGACTTCGGCGAGCTGTCGGTCGTCGGCTCCAGCCCGGAGATCCTGGTGCGCGTGCGCGACGGCAAGGTGACCGTCCGCCCCATCGCCGGCACCCGCAAGCGCGGCGCCACGGCGGCGGAGGACCAGGCGCTGGCCGAGGACCTGCTGAGCGACCCCAAGGAGTTGGCCGAGCATCTGATGCTGCTCGACCTCGGCCGCAACGACGTGGGCCGCGTGGCGCGCACCGGTACCGTCAAGGTGACGCAGAAGATGATCGTGGAGCTGTACAGCCACGTCATGCACATCGTCTCCAACGTCGAGGGCGACCTCGACCCGAAGCACGACGCGCTGGACGCCCTGATCGCCGGCTTCCCGGCCGGCACCGTGTCGGGCGCACCGAAGGTCCGCGCCATGCAGATCATCGACGAGCTGGAGAAGGCCCGCCGCGGCGTCTACGCCGGCTGCGTGGGTTATTTCGGCGCGTCGGGCGCCATGGACACCTGCATCGCGCTGCGCACCGCCGTTCTGAAGGACGGCATGATGTATGTGCAGGCCGGCGGCGGCGTGGTCGCCGACAGCGATCCGGAGGCCGAGTATCAGGAGACCGTCAACAAGTCGATGGCCCTGATCCGCGCCGCGGAGGAAACCGTCCGCGAGACCTCCGCCCGGTAAGGACCGAATGCCCCTCGATGCGCTGCTGCTGCCATTGATCATCAAGATCGTGGCGGCGGCCCTGGTCGTCGTCGCCGCCTCGCTGGCGGCGGAGAAGGCCGGCCCCTTCTACGGCGGCATGATCACCGCCCTGCCCGTCTCGACCGGACCGGCCTTCGTGATGCTCGCGATGGAGCATGGCGACGGCTTCGTCGCCGACGCCGCCCTGTCGGGAATGGTCGGGAACGCGACGATCGTCCTCTATCTGGCGCTTCTGGTGCGGATCGCCCCGCTCTGGAGCATGCCGGCGACGGTCATCGCCAGTTCCGTCTTCTGGATCGCCATGGCGTCCACTCTGCGCTCCGCCGTCGTGTGGACGCTGCCGCTGGCGCTGCTGCTGACGCTGGCCTGCTACGGGATCGCCGCCTGGGTGGTCTCCGCCCCGATTCCGGCGGACAAGGTGGTCCGGAGGGCGCGATCGCGCTGGTACGACATCCCGGCCCGCGCCGGTCTCGTCGGCCTTCTGGTTGCGACGGTGACCACGCTCAGCCACAGCATCGGCCCGGCGGCCACCGGAATCGCCGCCGTGTTCCCCATCGCCCTGACCAGCCTGACGGTGATCCTGCACGGCCGCATGGGCGGCGGCGTGGTCGCCGCGGCGATGCGCAGCGCGCTGCTGACCAACCCCGGCCTCGCCTTGGCGCTGACCACCGCCCATCTGCTGGCCGAACCCGCCGGGCGCACCGTGGCGCTGAGCGTCGCCCTGGTGGTGTCGCTGTCCTGGGCCGGCGTCCTTCTGGTCTGGCGCCTGCGCCGTCCACAGACGGCCTGATCGCGGAAATCGAGTCCGGTTCCCTCCACGGACTTCCTCACCGCTGCCAAGGCGGGTCCGTCTCGGCGACCGCGCCGCCCCTTGTGATGGCGCGCACCATCCCCCCAGCACCTTTGATCCGCGGAACTTGGTCGCCGATGACGCTCAAGCCATCGGCGGATGGCATTTCACGACGATCCGCGCCGGGCCGTCCTGGAAGCAGAGTTCGAGTCGACAAAGGACCAGTCCGATGCCCAACATCGCCTTCAATTTCGCGCAACCCGGCGAAAGCAATGCTTGCGGCGCCTATGCACTGACGGCCGCGCTGATCGCCCTTCCGTCCGTGGCAAGCGTCAATTATCCCATTACGCTGTGCCATAGCACGCCCAGAACGAGAATGCTGACGCCCCCGGTCACCATCAATGGAAACGAGGTCGGTCATGCTCTTGCGGGCAAGATCTACAAGATCACAGGCGATCTCGACATCGCCGGCTCTTTGGGGTCGATGAGCGTCGCCTACGAGGACGGCCCCAATCTGCAGAATTCGCCGTCCGCTCTTGCCTACGTCGCCAAGCAGTTCGGGCTGACCGTCACCGTCAACATCATCAAGGATGCCAACACAAGGGCATCCACCTGCCAGACGATGGCCAGTCTTCTTCTCCAGGATTTCGATGACGAGGTGCGCCGCTGCATGCTGAGCGCCACGGTCAACGGCGAAGGGGGCAACGGCGTACTCAACGGTGTGGACTACGCCGCTCCGAATTCCGATGAAGTGCACCTGCTCTGCGTGATTCAGGGCAAAAGCATGCATTGGCTGACGCGTGGAACGAACGGCTTCTACGATCCCGGCGACGCGACCATCAATGCCTGGACCATCGCCTCCGATGGAACGATGACCGGCGGGGGCTACACCTTCACCGGGATCTGGATCGTCCTGAAATAGGTTCTTTGACCGGCCCGGCTGAATGCGCCTGACGCCTCCTCAGGCTTGGCCGCCGAAATCGAAACCGGCGCCCTCCACGGCCCTCCTTACCGTCTCCGGGGCGACTCCCCCCTCCACGGCCACGGTGCCGGCGTCGAGGTCCACCGTCACGGCGGCCCCCGGCGCCAGCTTGCCGATGGCGTTGGTGACGGAGCGGGCGCAGCCGCCGCAGGTCATGCCGCCGACCTTGTAGGTGTCAGCCATGGAACTCTCCTCAAGCGGGACCGGCGGTCACCCGCCGGTGTGGTGGGCGCGCACGACGGCGCTGACCGGAACCAGGACGAAGCCGCGTTTCTGCACCTCCGGCATCCAGGAGGCCAGTGCGTCGATTGTCGCATCGTGCGGGTGGCCGATGGCGATGGCGTAGCCCTGCCGGCGCGCCACCTGCTCCGTCTTGGCGAGCTGGCTGCGCACCGCCGGCACGGTCATCTCGTTGTCCAGGAAGATGTCGCGCCCGGCGAAAGGCATCTGAAGTTCCCGCGCGAGGGTCAGGCCGGCGCTCTTCGCGGTAGTCCGGCTGTCCAGCCACAACAGGCCGCGCCGCGAGATCTCCCCCAGCACGGGCGCCATGGCCGCGGAATCGGCGGTAAAACGGCTGCCCATGTGGTTGTTCACCCCGACATAGCCATCGAAGCTGTCCAGCGCCGCCTTGGTCCGGCGCAGGATCTCCCCCTTGTCGAGCGACACGCGCAGCGCCTGCGGTCCCGGATCGGCGGAGCCGCTGGGCTCCATGGGGAGATGCAGCATCAGCTCGTGCCCGGCGGCGCGGGCGGCGCGGGCCTGGGCCGGCAGCTCGTGGGCGTAAGGCAGCCACGCCAGCGTCAGCGGCGCCGGCAGCGACACCGTGCGGTTCGAACGCTTGCGGTCCACACCCATGTCGTCGATGACGATGGCGATGGCCGGCTTGCCCGGCGGGGCGCGGAAGGGCAGCGCGTTCTTCTTCCACAGCGGCGAGCCGGGGGCCACCTTGGGCGGTTCCAGCGGGGCGACGGGAGGAGGCAGCATCGCCACCACCTGTCTCTTATACACATCTGACGCTGCCGACGATTATACGC
>NZ_JAUQTX010000165.1:0-15660 GCF_059803775.1 Azospirillum sp. UFLA03-27
GTTATAGTCTCGTGGGCTCGGAGATGTGTATAAGAGACAGGCCCACAGGAGGACATGCCCTCCCCCCTGCCCAACGACGACCTGCCGCCGTCCCGGCCCACCGATCCCGACTTCGCCTGAGCCGCGACGACGCCGACGGGCCAAAGCAAACGGGGCGCCCCCTTCCGGAGGCGCCCCGTTCTTCATCGGTGAACCGAAACGGACGGATCAGCGGCGCTGAACCATCAGCTTCTTGATCTCGGCGATGGCCTTGGCCGGGTTGAGGCCCTTCGGGCACGCCTTGGTGCAGTTCATGATGGTGTGGCAGCGGTAGAGGCGGAACGGGTCCTCAAGGTTGTCGAGGCGCTCGCCCGTCATCTCGTCGCGGCTGTCGACGATCCAGCGGTAGGCCTGGAGCAGGATCGACGGGCCGAGGTAGCGGTCGCCGTTCCACCAGTAGCTGGGGCAGGACGTCGAGCAGCAGAAGCACAGGATGCACTCGTAGAGGCCGTCCAGCTTGGCGCGGTCCTCCGGCGACTGCAGACGCTCGCGGCTCGGGGCCGGCGACTGCGACTGCAGCCACGGCTTGATCGAGGCGAGCTGGGCGTAGATGTGCTTCAGGTCGGGGACGAGATCCTTCACCACCGGCATGTGCGGCAGCGGGTAGATCTTGACGTCGCCCTTCACCTCCTCGATGGCCTTCAGGCAGGCCAGCGTGTTGGTGCCGTCGATGTTCATCGCGCAGGACCCGCAGATGCCCTCGCGGCAGCTCCGCCGGAAGGTCAGGGTCGAGTCGATGTTGTTCTTGATGTAGATGATCGCGTCCAGGATCATCGGGCCGAACTTGTCGAGGTCGACGACGTAGGTGTCGACCCGCGGGTTCTGCCCGTCATCCGGCGACCAGCGGTAGATCTTGAAGGTCTTCGCCCGCTTGGCGCCGCTGGCGGCGTTGATGGTCTTGCCGACGCCGACCTTGGAATTGGCGGGCAGGTTGAATTCGACCATGGTTCGTATCCTTGCCTTGCTCTTGCCGCCTTAGTAGACGCGGGCCTTGGGCGGGAACACCTGCACCTCGTCGGTCAGGGTGTAGAGATGGACCGGGCGGTACCCGATCTTCGTCTCGCCCTTGTCCGACACCTCGATGACGGTGTGCTTCATCCAGTTCTCGTCGTCGCGGTCCGGATAATCCTCGCGGGCGTGGGCGCCGCGGCTCTCCGGCCGGTTCTTCGCCGAGTGGAGCGTGGCGACCGCCTGGTACAGCAGGTTGTCCAGCTCGATGGCTTCGACGAGGTCGGAGTTCCAGACCAGCGAACGGTCGCTGATCGCCATGTCGCTCTTCTTCGCGAAGGTCTGGTCGATGAGCTTGACGCCCTCCTCCAGCACCTCGCCGGTGCGGAAGACCGCGCAGTTGTTCTGCATGGTCCGCTGCATTTCCAGGCGAAGCTCCGACGACTTGATGGAGCCCTTGGCGTTGCGGATGCGGTCGAAGCGCTCCAGGGCGACGTCGGTCGCGGCGGCGGACGACGACACCGACTTGCCCTTCTCGACGATCTCGGCGGCGCGGATGGCCGCCGAACGGCCGAACACCACGAGGTCGAGCAGCGAGTTGGAGCCCAGGCGGTTCGCACCGTGCACCGACACGCAGGCCGCCTCGCCGATGGCCATCAGGCCGGGCACCACGCGATCCGGGTCCTCGGCGGTCGGGTTGACCACCTCGCACCGGAAGTTGGTGGGGATGCCGCCCATGTTGTAGTGCACCGTCGGTAGAACCGGGATCGGCTCCTTGGTGACGTCCACGCCGGCGAAGATCTTGGCCGTCTCGGCGATGCCGGGCAGGCGCTGGTGGATGATCTCCGGCGGGAGATGCTCCAGGTGCAGGTGGATGTGGTCCTTGTGCTCACCGACGCCGCGGCCCTCGCGGATCTCGATGGTCATCGAGCGGGACACCACGTCGCGCGAGGCGAGGTCCTTGGCCGACGGCGCGTAACGCTCCATGAAGCGCTCGCCGTTGGAGTTGGTGAGGTAGCCACCCTCGCCGCGCACGCCCTCGGTGATGAGGCAGCCGGAGCCGTAGATGCCGGTCGGGTGGAACTGCACGAACTCCATGTCCTGCAGCGGCAGGCCGGCGCGCAGCACCATGCCGCCGCCGTCGCCCGTGCAGGTGTGGGCCGAGGTGGCGGAGAAGTAGGCGCGGCCGTAGCCGCCGGTCGCCAGAACGACGAGCTGGGCGCGGAAGCGGTGGATGGTGCCGTCGTCGAGGTTCCAGGCCACCACGCCCTTGCAGACGCCGTCCTCCATGATGAGGTCCAGCGCGAAATACTCGACGAAGAACTCCGCCTCGTGCTTCAGCGACTGCTGGTAGAGGGTGTGCAGGATGGCGTGGCCGGTGCGGTCGGCGGCGGCGCAGGTGCGGTAGGCCTGCTGCTTGCCGTAATGCGCGGTCATGCCGCCGAAGGCGCGCTGGTAGATCTTGCCTTCCGGCGTGCGCGAGAAGGGCACGCCGTAGTGCTCCAGCTCGATGATCGCCGGGATGGCCTCGCGGCACATGTACTCGATGGCGTCCTGGTCGCCCAGCCAGTCCGACCCCTTGACGGTGTCGTACATGTGGAAGCGCCAGTCGTCCTCGCTCATGTTGCCGAGCGCCGCCGAGATGCCGCCCTGGGCGGCCACGGTGTGCGAACGGGTCGGGAAGACCTTGGTGATGCACGCCGTCTTCAGGCCCTTCTCGGCCATGCCGAAGGTGGCGCGCAGGCCCGCACCGCCGGCACCGACGACGACGACGTCATAGGAATGATCGATAATATCGTAGGCGGCCATGGCTCGTCAGGCTCCGAACGAAATCTTGAGGACGGCGATGACGCAGGCGGCACCCAGCACGAAGCACAGGGCTTTCACGGCCAGGATGCTCAGGATCTTCGCCATCTCATTGTGCACGTAGTCCTCGATCACCACCTGCAGCCCGGCCTGGGCGTGGTGGAAGGTGACCACGGCGGTCAGCACCATCATCAGCGCCGAGAAGGGCGACTCCAGCCACGCGACGAAGGCCGCGTGGTCGGCGCCCAGATGGCGGATCACCCCGAAGACGAACCAGACGGTCAGCGGAACCAGGGCGATGGCGGTCACGCGCTGGTGCCACCAATGCTCGGTGCCGTGCTTGGCGGAGCCCAGGCCGCGCGCGATCTGCAGCGGCGAGCGGAGGGTCTTGCTGTTGGACGCCATGTCTTCTCTCCTCACCACACGGCCAGGCCGATGATCCAGGTCAGCACGGTCAGCACGGCCGCCGCACCGATGACGATCTGGTTGCCGCGGTCGGCCTCGCTCAGCTCGAACGCCTTGCCGGCGTCCCACACCAGATGCCGGATGCCGTTGCACAGGTGATAGTAGAGCGCCAGCGACCAGCCGAACATCAGCAGCAGCCCGAAGAACGAGCCGATGAAGTGCTGCGCGCGCTCGTATGCGGCGGGGCTGGTGGCGGCGGCGACCAGCCACCAGGTCAGCAGAAGGGTCCCGACGGCCAGCCCCACGCCCGTGATGCGGTGCGTGATGGACAGGAGCGCGGTCCTGGGAAGTTTGTAGACTTGCAGATGCGGAGAGAGCGGCCGACCGCTGCCGTTTGCCATTGCGTCGTCCTCAGTTCGGCGACCGGTCGCGGCAAGGAGGGCTGTTGCCGCGACGGCGGGTGATGCGAGACCGAAAGTTTTAAGCCCTGCTGTGTTTGGCGATTGAATTACGCCTCTACCGCACACGAGTCAACGGCAGGGACTTGGCCGTGGCCAAAATGGCGCACCGCGGGAAGTGCCTGAAAACTAACGGGCTTTGCTGCAGCTGGTATTACCAGGGCCGAAACCCGGTTTCGCCGTTCAGCCTATTACTTGTCGAAGCGGCGAACATTCTCCACCATCATCGAATACATCTGGGTAATCAGCTCCGCCGGACGCAGCCGGCCGAAGGGAATGTTCTCCTTGGCCCACTCCACCAGCCCCTCGGGCGGGCGGACCGGAGCGACCTCGTAGCCGGCCTTCTTCAGCGCGTTCATCACCGAACGCGCCTGCTTGGTGTAGTCCTCGTTGAAGAAGGACTTGTCCGCGTCCTTGATCGCCTTGGCAATGATGTCTTCGAGCGGAGTGGCCATGCCCCGGTGTGCCGGTCGCGGTCGTTCGTGATGGGGCGGACACGGTGTCACAACGCGGGCGCTGTTGCAATTCCATTGGGAACCGCATACCTCAAGCCCTCTTCGCACCGCATATCACAGGGATTAACCGCCATGGGCTACACAGTCGCGGTCGTCGGCGCCACCGGCAACGTCGGACGGGAAATGCTGAACACCCTCGCCGACCGCCGCTTCCCGGCCGACGCGGTGATCGCCCTGGCCGCCGACAGCGCGGTGGGCAAGGAAGTGTCCTTCGGCGAGGACGCGGTGCTGAAGGTCGAGGACGTCGGCCGCTTCGACTTCAAGGGCGTGGACATCGCTCTGTTCGCCGCGGACGCCAAGGTTTCGGCGGCCCACGCGCCGCGCGCCGCCGCCGCGGGCGCCGTGGTGATCGACGCCAGCCCGCAGTTCCGCATGGACCCCGACGTCCCGCTGGTGGTCCCGGAGGTCAACGCCGACGCGCTCGCCGGTTACGCGAAGAAGAACATCGTCGCCAGCCCCGGCGGCGCGGCCATCCTGTTGGCCATGGCGCTGAAGCCCCTGCACGAGCAGGTCACGGTGAGCCGCGTCGTCGTCTCCACCTATCAGGCGGCCTCGGACGCCGGCAAGGAGGGGATGGACGAGCTGTTCAGCCAGACCCGCGCCATCTACGTGAACGACCCGGTGCAGAAGTCCGTCTTCTCCAAGCAGATCGCCTTCAACGTCATCCCGCACATCGGCCCCTTCATGGAGGATGGTGCGACGCGGGACGAGTGGGCGATGAACGTCGAGACGAAGAAGATCCTCGACCCCAAGATCAAGGTGAGCGCAACCTGCGTCCGCGTCCCCGTCTTCATCGGCCATTCCGCCGCGATCACCATCGAGTGCGTCGAGCCGGTGACCGCCGAGGAGGCCCGCCGCATCCTGCGCAAGGCGCCGGGCATGCAGGTGATCGACCAGCAGGAGAACGACGGCTACATCACCCCGGTCGAGATCGCCGGCGACGACCCGGTCTTCGTCAGCCGCCTCCGCGAGGACTACACGGTGGACAACGGCCTGTCCTTCTGGGCGTCCACCGACAACCTGCGCAAGGGCGCCGCGCTCAACGCCGTGCAGATCGCTGAGCTGCTGGTGAAGGAGTATCTCGACGCGTGATCCCGATCCGTCCCTCCCGCCCGGACGACGCCCCGGCGCTCTTTGCCGTCTGGCTCGCCGCGGTGCGCAGCACGCACGACTTCCTGAGCGAGGCGGACATCGGCTTCTACGCCGACCTCGTGCGCGACCAGTATCTTCCGGCGGCGGCGCTCATGGTCGCGGTGGACGGCGACGACCGGCCGGTCGGCTTCCTGGGCATGAGCGGGCGGAAGATCGACACGCTGTTCGTCGATCCGGCGTGGCACGGCCAGGGGATCGGCCGTGCCCTGGTCGCCTCCGCGTTCGACAGCGGGTGGGGACTGACGGTCGACGTGAACGAGCAGAACAGCGCCGCACGGACTTTTTATCGGCGCCTCGGCTTCCGGGAGGTCGGGCGCTCCGCGCTGGACGACAGCGGCCGCCCATTCCCCTTGCTGCATCTCGCCCTCGATGGCTCCGGCCGACGCGAACCGACCGGAGCCTGAAAGGCTTACTTGACGAACAGCCGGTAGAGGGCGGAATGGTCCAGCCCGCCGTCGCCCTGTTCGGCCAGCAGTTCGAACAGCTCCAGGCTCAGGCCCAGCGCGGGAAGCTGGATGCCGGACTGCTCCGCCAGTTCCTCCGCCTGCTTCAGATCCTTGATCTGAGTGACCACACGGCCGCCCGGCGTGAAGTCGCCGGAGACCATGCGCTGGCCGTGCAGCTCCAGGATGCGCGACTCGGCGAAGCCGCCGCGGATGGCGTCGCGGACCTTGCCCGGCTCCACCCCCGCCGCCTTGGCCAGCGCCAGCGCCTCGGCCACCGCGCCGATGCTCAGCGCGACGATCACCTGATTGGCCATCTTGGCGACCTGCCCGGCCCCGCTGTCACCGACATGGGTGATGCGCTGGCCCATCGACTGGAACAGCGGCAGGGCGCGGGCAAAGGCCTCCTCCGTGCCGCCGGCCATGATGGTCAGGGTGCCGGCCTCCGCCGCCACCGTGCCGCCGGACACCGGGGCGTCCACCCAGTCGGCGCCCCTGGCGCGGACGGCCTCGGCCAGCTTGCGGGTCGCCCCGACCGCCGTGGTGCCCATGTCAATGACGAGATGGCCGGGCCGCAGCGCGTCGATCAGGGATGCTGCCACCGCCTCCACCGCCACGGTGTCCGACAGCATCAGCACGATGGCGTCGGCGCGGGCGGCGACCTCGGCGGGGTTGGCGGCGGGGCTCATGCCCTCGCCAGCCAGTTCCTCGACCGGGCCGGGGCTGCGGCTGCTGATCACCAGGGCAGCACCGGCCTTCGCCAGATTGCGGGCCATCGGCCGGCCCATCAGGCCCAGCCCGATGACGCCAACCGTCCGTCCCGCCAGACCTGGCCGTCCGGTCATGTCACCGGCCGTCACAGGCGGGTGTGGCGCGCCCGCGCGCCGCGTTCGATGGCGGCGGCGCACAGCCGGTCCACGCCCAGCTTGTGCCGGATCAGTTCCAGCATCCGCAGTTCCTCCTGCGAGGCCGACGGGTCCGCCGCGGCGATGTCGCAGGCGAGCGCGTAGGCGGTCTCGGACAGCTTGGACGGAATGGCCTCCTTGACGATCTGGAGCGTCGTCTCCAGCCCGTCGGCGTCGGCCAGCAGGCCGGAGCATTCGCGGGTCACATCGGTCAGCCGGTCGATGTCGAAATCCTTGAAGATCGGCAGGTAGCGGACGTTCTCGCCGATGGCCTCAAGCTCCGCGTCCGTCATGTCGCCGTCGCACGCCGACACCAGCACCATGACGTAGATGAGCGCGCTGTGATGGTTGATCATCGAAACTCCTGCGGAAAAAGGGCCCCGCCCAATCTTGCCCGCCCCCCGCGCGCCGTCAAGGGAGGGAGCGCCGTCAAGGGAGCTATGCCCGGGGCGGACGGGTGGGTCCCTCGACAGGGGACGGGTTGCCCCTTAAGGTCGGCCCCCATGTCGGTGGTCTTCAACGTGGCGCTCCCGGTCTTCGCCATCATCCTGGCGGGCGTCCTTTCCGGTAAGGCGAAGCTGCTCGGTCCCGCCTCGTCGGAGGCGCTGAACAAGTTCGTCTACTGGATGGCCCTGCCGCCGGTGCTGTTCCTCGGCACCGCGAAGCGCTCGCTGCCGGAGATCTTCAACGGCCCCTTCATCGGCGCCTTTCTCGGCTCGATGCTGGCGGTCTACGCGCTGGGCGCCCTGCTGGGCTGGCTGATCCACCGGGAGCGCACGCAGATCCAGTGCATGCAGGGGCTGAACGCCTGCTTCTCCAACACCGGCTACATGGGCATCCCGCTGTTCCTGGCGGCCTTCGGCCCGGACCGTCTGGCCCCGGCCATCCTCGCCACCGTCATCATGAGCGCGATCATGGTCGGCATCGCGGTGATCTGGCTGGAGTTCGCCAACAGTCAGGGCGGCGGCATCGGCAAGGCGCTGCGCGACGTCGGCCGGGCGCTGGTCAAGAACCCGCTGATCATCTCCACGGCCCTGGGGCTCGCCTGGTCGGTCTTCCTGTCCGGCGTGCCGGTGCCGCGCCCGATCGCCATCTACTGCGACCTGATGGGCGCCTCCGCCGGTCCCTGCGCCCTGTTCGCCATCGGCCTGTTCCTGGCAACCCAGAGCCTGAAGGCCAACCTGCTGGAGGTCGGCTGGATCAGCGCCCTGAAACTGGTGGTGCAGCCGGCGCTGGCGTGGTTCCTCATCCAGACGCTGTTCCCGCTAGACCCCTTCTGGGCCGGATCGGCCATCATCCTCGCCGGGCTGCCCACCGGCGCCCTGACCTTCGTGGTGGCCAGCCAGTACCGCATCTATGTGGAGCGCACCTCCGCCGCGATCCTGATGTCCACCATCGCCAGCGTGGTCACCCTGTCCTTCCTGCTGGCCACCTACGCGCCGCCGCTCTGAACCTTGGCTTGCGGTCGTCTGGTCGCGCTCGCCTCTTGAGACATTCATCTTTCTTAAAAGAAAGAAACCATTTGAAAAGCGGGAGACAGCCTCCCTGCGTCATTCTTGCGTCTTTCTTAATATTTGCTGTTCAATCATTTGATCACGGCAAATCCAGCGCCCAACGCACGGGCGCTGGTCTGCCGAATCCTTTCGTTCAGACTCATAACAATCGACCGCCGCCGCATCGTTTCGGGGGAAAGAGATACGCGCCATGTCCATGCTGAGTTCCATGACCATCCGGACCAAGGTGGTCGCCGCCACCGTCTGTGTCCTGCTGATGTCAGTCGCCCTGGGACTGTTCGCCGTCGACCGGCTGAGCACCGTCAACCACGCCGCGGAGGAAATCCGCTCCAACTGGCTGCCCAGCGTCACCGCCATCGGAGAGATCGACGGTGCGGCCAACGATTACCGCATCCTGGAGGCGTCCCACATCCTGGCGCTCTACCCGGCGGAAATGGCCGAGGTTGAAAAGGAGATGACCACGGTTCTGAACCGCCTGGCGGAGGCCCGGCGGAAATATGAGCCGCTGCTGGCCCCCGGTTGGGAAACCCAGACCTTCAGACGCTGGGAGGCGGCTTGGGATGGCTATCTGAAAATCAGCCAGGGCAAATTGCTTCCCCCCTCACGAGCCAACGAGAACGAGAAGGCTACAGGCATCTACCGGGACGAATCGCGCAAGGCGTTCGATGAGTGCTCCGCGCTCGTCAATGACCTGACCACCTCCAACGTCCAGAACGCCACGAAGGCGGCGGACTCGGGGCGGGCCACCTATGTCGGAGCGCGGAACTGGATTCTGGGCGCCATCGCGTTCGTGGCGGTCCTCTGCCTGTTCGCCGGCATCGCCATGACGAAGTCGGTCGCCCGGCCCATCGTCGCCCTGACCTCCATCATGGACCGTCTGGCCAGGCGCGACCTCGGAGTCGCGGTGGAAGGCGGCAACCGGCAGGACGAGATCGGCGCCATGGCCCGCGCGGTGCAGGTCTTCAAGGACGGCCTGATCGAGGCGGAGCGCCTGACCGCCGCCCAGGCCGCCGAGGAGGAGAACAAGCGCCGCCGCACCGAGCGGATCGATTCGCTGATCCGCAACTTCGACGGCGCGGTGCACAGCGTCCTGCAGACCGTGGGCGCCGCGGCGTCGCAGCTCGACACCACCGCCCGCAGCATGACCGACATCGCCGAGCACACGCGGGCCGAGGCGGGCAGCGCGGCGGCGGCGGCGGAGCTGACCTCCGCCAACGTGCAGACCGTTGCCGCCGCGTCGGAGGAGATGGCCGCCTCCATCACCGAGATTTCCCAGCAGGTGTCGCAGTCGGCCGGCATCGCCGGCAAGGCGGTGGACGAGGCCGACCGCACCAACGCCACCGTGCAGGGGCTGTCGGAAGCGGCCCAGCGCATCGGCGACGTGGTGGACCTGATCCAGAACATCGCCGCCCAGACCAACCTGCTGGCTCTGAACGCCACCATCGAGGCGGCACGGGCGGGCGAGGCCGGCAAGGGCTTCGCCGTCGTGGCGAGCGAGGTCAAGAGCCTCGCCAACCAGACCTCCAAGGCGACGGAGGAGATCGCCCAGCAGATCGGCGCCATCCAGGCGGCCACCGGCGGGGCGGTCGGCGCCATCCGCGGGATCGGGGCGACCATCTCCTCGATCAACGACATCTCCTCCTCCATCGCCGCCGCCATCGAGGAGCAGGGTGCGGCGACCCAGGAGATCAGCCGCAACGTCCAGCAGGCGGCGCAGAGCACCCAGGAAGTGACCAGCAACATCGGCCGAGTGTCGCAGGCCGCGACCGAGACCGGCAGCGCCGCGACCCAGGTGATGTCGGCCTCCGGCGACCTGAACCAGGGGGCGATGCGCCTGAAGAGCGAGGTGGAAAACTTCCTCATCGCCATCAAGGCCGCCTGAGGATCGCAAGACAGGACCGGTGGGCGGCCGCGGGACCGCTCACCGGCAGCCCCGCCGCGGCATGGGCTCCGGCGTCCTGCGTCTCCTCATACTTTCGAAGAAGCGCGCGGCAATCGGTTTGACAACCGGCGGCTGTCCCGGCACTCCATGACCGTCACCGGTCACTGTCTCATCAAGAGTACAGAATGGAGGAGCCGCCATGCTGAGCCTCTACGCGCAGCACGCGCAGACCTATTTGCTTGTCCTGATGATAAGCACGACGCTTTTCTTCGCCCTCCCGATTTTCATCGCGCCGCTCGCCTGGGCTCGACTGATGCTGTGGCGCATCCCGCAGGACACCGACCTCGCCGTCTATTTCGGCCGCTGCCTCGGGGCGTTCATCCTGATCGTCGAGTTCCTGATGCTGCGCGGCGCGACGACGGTGGAGACGACCGCCTATGCCTTCGACGTCCTGTTCGGCGTGTTCGGGCTGATGCTGGCGGTCCATGTCTACGGCGCCATCCGGCGCATCCAGCCGATCACCGAGACGCTGGAGATCGGCTTCTGGGCGCTCCTGCTCCTGCTCAACACTTGGTTCTACCCCGCCCTTCCCGCCTGACGGAATCGCGGCCCACCACTATGGCCCCGCTGCTGTTGCCAAGCCGCCGCTGCCCGTATAATGTGCACCGCGCATCAAGAGTTGAGCGGACGCTCAACGCCAACCTGCTTACCCGAGCAAGGTGGCGTCCCGAAGGGGGATGTGGCCGGACCGGCAATCAAACGGGGTTCGCCATGACGTCTGTTCCGACCGATGCACCGACAGCGGAGCCGGACGAGTCATGCCCATCAGGATCCCCAACGATCTTCCCGCCTTCACCGCCCTCCAGACCGAGGGCGTCATGGTCATGCAGGAGGCTGACGCCATCCGGCAGGACATCCGGCCCCTGCGCTTCGGCCTGCTCAACCTGATGCCCGACAAGATCCGGACCGAGACGCAGATCGCCCGCCTGCTGGGCAACACGCCGCTTCAGGTCGAGCTGTCGCTGATCCGGATCACCAACCATGTGCCGCGCAACACTGCGGCGGACCACATGAGCGCCTTCTACCGGTCGTGGGAGGACGCGCGCCGCGAGACGTTCGACGGCTTCATCATCACCGGCGCCCCGGTCGAGACGATGCCCTTCGCGGAGGTGTCCTACTGGGACGAGCTGTGTTCGGTATTCGACTGGACGCAGAGCCACGTCCATTCCTGTCTGAACATCTGCTGGGCGGCGCAGGCCGCCGTCCATCATTTCCACGGCGTGCCGAAGCATCTCCTGCCGCGCAAGGCATCCGGCGTGTACCGGCACCGCAACCGCGCCCCCGCCTCGCCCTATCTGTGCGGCCTGTCCGACGGCGTGCCCATCCCGGTTTCGCGCTGGACCGAGGTGCGCGAGGAGGACATTCCCCCCGAAAGCGGCCTGCGCGTGTTGCTGGACTCCCCAGAGGCTGGCCCTTGCCTGCTGGAGGACGCCGCCCACCGGTCGCTGCACATGTTCAACCACATCGAGTACGACACGGACACGCTGCGCAACGAATATGTCCGGGACGTCGCCAAGGACGCGGCCACGCCGGTTCCCCAGGGCTATTTCCCCGACGACGACCCGAGCCGCCCGCCCGAAAACCGGTGGCGGAGCCACGCCCATCTGCTGTTCGCCAACTGGATCAACCAAATCTACCAGACGACGCCCTTCGAGCTTTCCCGCATCGGCACGGCCGGTTAGGCCGCCGTCAGGGCGACCGAACCGCCCCGTCACCCTCTCCCACCGGCGGCACAGCGTCGTCCATCTGCAAGGCGAGCCAGAGCAGATGCGCCGCGGCGGATGGGCTGACGCACGGCGGACGGGAGCCGCTCCCTCCGCCGTCCTCCCCCACCGCCGCCAGACCATACAGGGCCGCCACCAGATTGCCCTTGGCGCGGGGCGACAGGCGCCGACCCCGGTCGGCCAGTCCCTGCTCCACAAGGGCGATCGCCTCGCTTAACAGCGCGAGGTCAAGCACCGGCCGCGGAAGGGCAGCCTCCCGCGGCGGAAGCGGAAGGGCGCCGTCGCCGGACTCCAGGCGGCCGGCCACCGTCCGCATGCTGCCCCGGCCGGTCAGCAGCCAGTTCATGTCGATGCCGAGGGCGGCCAATTCCGACAGGGTCTCTCCCTTCGGCAGCTTGCCGTTCAACTCGTAGGACTGCCACGTGTTCTCCCCGAGACGGAACCGGCGAGACATTGTTTTCTGTGTCTCACCGAGAAATTCGCGTACGGTCTTGAGCCGATCCCCAAGCTGCACCACGCCGGTTTCTCCCAGGCCTGGAGAGGAAGCCTCCATTTCCACGGTGAATTTGCTTCCCACGGCGCCCCGCTCGCGATGAGGCCAATCGTCGGTTGCACGTTTTCTCATGTTGCGACGATACGTGTTATCGTGTAGAAAACGCTGGAATACGCGGTGCGCAGCACTTTTACGCATGGATACGACATGGCCATTCTCGGTGTGCGCTCCATTTATTCCGCCCTCGGTCCAGGCTCCGCGGGGCCGCCGGCCAAGGCCCGCACGCGACACTAGAAACCGTGTGCCCCCGAAGGGCATCCAGGTTCTGCACCGGTAGAGTAGCGAAGTCTCCTTCACCGCTCGCGGGAACAAGGCGGCCATGATAACTGTGGGACGCCAGTTTCTTCCGGACCAACGTCTTCGGAAGCGCCCCACGAATCTCTCCGCATGGCCGCCCCCTTGGCCACCGACCAATCCTTCAACTTATCGCAGAACATGTAGGCTTTTGCATCGCCCATCCGCGCGCCCATGCAGCCGGGCGTGCGGAAGCATGTGAGGCATCCCTCCACTGTCACACAATGAACAATTTTGCCGCAACCGGTTCGTTGCGAAATCATTCGTTTTCAACGAAGAAAAACAAAAATACAAAATCCTCCTTTGGTGAAAGCGCGAGGAAACCGACCACCAGCACGACAGAAAAGAGAAAAACAAACCATGAATGACATCAGCGTCAGAACAAAAACCTTCGCCGTTTTTGCATTTCTATCCCTGCTTCTCGCTGGAATTGGAACCCTCGGAATCAACCGCCTGTCGGTGGTCAACGACAGTTCGACGGAGATCGCCACCTTTTGGATGCCGCGGGTCGTGCAGGTCAACACCGTGAACGACGCGGTGTCGAACTTCCGCATCCTGCAAAGCGCCCACATCCTCAGCACCAGCGAGCCGGAAATGGCCGCGGCGGAGAAGAGGATGGACGAGATGGAAGCCAGCATCGCCAACGCCCGCCGGACCTACGAGGCAACGCTGCGCACCGCCGAAGGGCGCGGGCTGTTCGCCCAGTTCGAGCAGCAATGGGCGCAGTATTTGACGTTGCAGCGTCAGATCACCGCCCTGTCGCGGCGCAACGAGAACGCCGCCGCCAACGCCCTGTTCCGCGACGCGGCCGACAAGGGATTTCAGGAGGTCGGGCGGACTCTCGACGCCATGATCGACCACAACAACCGCGGGGCCGCCAAGGCGAGCGACGACGCCGACGCCGTCTACGCCCAGTCCAGCACGATGCTCATCGTCGCGCTGCTCATCGGCATCGCCGTCTGCCTGGGCGGTGCGCTGATGATGATCCGCGGGGTCTCCTCGCCGATCGGCGCGATGACCGAAGCGATGCGCCGGCTGGCCGGTGGCGACAAGACGACGGCGATTCCCTTCGCCAACCGGGGCGACGAGATCGGCGCCATGGCCACCGCGGTCCAGGTCTTCAAGGACGGGCTGATCGAGGCCGACCGGCTGGCCGCCGAGCAGGCCGCCGACCAGGCCGCCAAGCTGCGGCGGACCGAGGCGGTCGAACGGCTGATCGCCTCCTTCGAGGAGCAGGTCGCCGACGCGCTGCGCAACGTCGCCGCCGCCGCGACCGAGTTGGACACCACCGCCCAGAGCATGGCGGTCACCGCCCGCCAGACCAACGACCAGGCGGCCAACGCCGCCGCCGCCGCGGAGCAGACCAGCGCCAACGTGCAGACGGTCGCCAGCGCCGCGGAGGAGATGTCCAGCTCCATTGGGGAGATCGGTTCGCAGGTCACCCGCTCCACCGGCATCGCCGGACAGGCGGTGCAGGAGGCCGGGCGCACCACCGACTCCGTGCGCGGGCTGGCCGACGCCGCGCACCGCATCGGCGCCGTGGTGCAGCTCATCACCAACATCGCCGGGCAGACCAACCTGCTGGCGCTCAACGCCACCATCGAGGCGGCCCGCGCGGGCGAGGCCGGCAAGGGCTTCGCCGTCGTGGCGTCGGAGGTGAAGCAGCTCGCCAACCAGACCGCCCGCGCGACAGACGAGATCGCCTCGCAGATCCAGGGGATCCAGGAGGCCACCGCCGGCTCGGTCGGCGCCATCGAGGGGATCGGCCGCACCATCGCGGCGATCAACGAGATCTCCACCTCCATCGCCGCGGCGATCGAGGAGCAGGCCGCGGCGACCAACGAGATCTCGCGCAACGTCCAGCAGGCGGCGATCGGCACGCGCGAGGTGTCCAGCAACATCGCCCAGGTGACCGAGGCCGCCGGCACCACCGGGGCCGCCGCCCATCAGGTGCTGGGTGCGGCCGGAGGGCTGGCCTCGCAGGCGGAGAACCTGCGCCGCGACGTGGAGAGCTTCCTGGCGGCGATCCGCGCCGCCTGAGGCACTGTCCGGTTCCTGCGGGGTCTCACCAGCCCCGCAGGAATTCCGCCGTCGCCTCCACCGCCTCCTTGATGCCGACGCGGCGGACCTCCACACCCTCTGGGAAGGCGCCGAACAGGCGGCTCGGCATCATCGGGTCGAGCAGAACGAACACCCCGGTGTCGTCGGCCCGCCGCACCAGCCGGCCGAAGGCCTGCTTCAGCCGCAACCGCGCGATCATATCCTCGTAGCGCCGCCGCCCGAAGGCGTCGCGCCGGGCGCGGTGCAGGATGTCGGGGCGCGGCCAGGGCACGCGGTCGAACACGATCAGCCGCAACGAGCGGCCCGGCACGTCCACCCCGTCGCGCACCGCGTCGGTGCCGAGCAGGCAGGCGTGCTCCTCCCCCCGGAAGATGTCGATCAGGGTCGCCACGTCCAGCGGGTCGACATGCTGGGCGTAGAGCGGGACGCCGGTGGCGTCCAGCGGCTCCACGATGCGGTCGTAGACGGCGCGCAGCCGGCTGATCGCGGTGAACAGCCCCAGCCCGCCGCCCCCCGCTGCCTGGAACAGCGTGCGGTAGGCCGACGCCACCTGCCCCAGATCGTCCTTGCGCACGTCGGTGACCACCATCACCCGCGTGCGGTTGGGGTAGTCGAAGGGCGACGGCACCTGGGCGCGCAGCGCCGGCTTCGGCAGATGGCTGGCGCCGCAGCGGTCCTCCGCCGCCTGCCAGTCCATGGCGACATCGCCGGTGCCGTCGGTCAGGGTGGCCGAGGTGACCACCATGCCGTGCGCCGGCCCGGCCAGCGCCTCGGCGAAGGGAACGGTCGGGTCGATCCAGTGGCGGTAGAGCCCGACATCGACGTCGCGCCCGTCGATCCGCTCCACCGCGAACCAGTCGACGAACTGCGCCGGGGTCTCCACCGGCAGCGTCTTCAGCAT
>NZ_JAUQTX010000166.1:0-15658 GCF_059803775.1 Azospirillum sp. UFLA03-27
TCGGAGATGTGTATAAGAGACAGCCCCGCCCATCAGCGCGACCAGCCGCCGGCTGATCGACAGGCCCAGCCCGGTGCCGCCGAAGCGCCGGGCGGTCGAGCTTTCCGCCTGGGTGAAGGGCTGGAAGAGCTGGCGGCGCGCCGTCTCGGAAATGCCGATGCCGGTGTCCGCCACCTCGATGCGCAGCCGGGTGCCGCCCTGGCTGTTGCCGTCCATCCTGGCGGCCAGGGTGGCCTGGACGACGATGCGCCCGCGCTCGGTGAACTTGATGGCGTTGCCGCACAGGTTGAACAGGATCTGGCGCAGCCGCACCGGATCGCCGGTCAGCGCCGGCGGGATCGCCGGGTCCACGTAGGTCAGCAGCGCCAGCCCCTTGGCCCGCGCCGCCGGGGCCAGCGTCTCGGCCACCCCTTCGACCAGGGCGGGGACGGAGACGGGCACCTGCTCCAGGTCCATCTTGCCGGCCTCGATCTTCGAGAAGTCGAGGATGTCGTCGATGATCCGCAGCAGCGAGGCCGCCGATTCCCGCATGGTCGCCACGGTGTCGCGCTGCCCGCCGTCCAGCGGCGTGCGCTCCAGCAACTCCAGCATGCCCAGCACGCCGTTCATCGGGGTGCGGATCTCATGGCTCATGGTGGCGAGGAAGGCGGACTTGGCGGTGGTCGTCTGCTCCGCCTGTTCCTTGGCCTGTTCCATCCGGCGCTCGGCCAGCTTGCGCCGGGTGATGTCGTAGACCCAGGCGAGATGGACCGGGCGGCCGTCGAGCAGCGTCGGGTCCACCGACACCAGCGCCCAGAAGACGGAGCCGTCGGCCCGCCGCACCCGCACCTCGGCGTCGCGCAGCGAGCGCCGGAAGAAGGTCCAGTGCGTCTCGTGCGCCTCGGTGTTGTCCGGCTCGATGAACAGGTCGGCGATGGAGACGCCGATCAGCCGCTCCTTCGGCACGCCCAGCAGATGGACCAGCCGGTCGTTGCACATCACGAGGACGCCGTCGTGGGTGTAGGCGCAGACGCCGACCGGGCTCGACTCCAGGATGGCGCGCATCTGCTCGCGACTCTGCCGCAGCTCGTGCGTGCGTTCGGCCACCTTGGTCTCGATGAAGCGGATGTGGTCGTAGGCGCGCAGCGCCGCGATCACCGCGGTGAACAGCCCCTCCGCCGACAGGTCGGCCTTCGACTTGTAGTCGTTGATGTCGCAGCCGACGATCACGTCGCGCTGCGGCGCCTGCCCCGGCTGGCCGGTGCGCAGGATGATGCGGACGTCGAGGTTTCCCAGCACGCCGCGTACCCAGCGGACCAGCGTCAGCCCGGCGTCCTCCTCCTCCATCACCACGTCCAGCAGGATGACGGCGATGTCCCGGCGGGCGCGCAGAACGGCGCGCGCCTCGGCGGCGGAGCGGCAGCCGATCAGCTCCAGCCGGCGGCCCTGGAACTCCACGTCGTCCAGCAGGAGGGCGGTCATGGAATGGACGTCGTCCTCGTCGTCCACCACCAGGATGGGCCAGGGCGGGGTTTCGTCCCCGTCCTCGCCCTCCTCGTCGGCGAACAGGATCTCGTCGTCTGAGTTGGGGTCGGTGTCGGGCATGATCAGCTCGTCGGTCATGCTGCGTCCGTCATGCTGCATCGGTTGCCGGACCCTTCCCGGTGGCGCTGGCCATCCGGGGCGCCGTCACGGGAATCCGCAGGAGGAAGGTGGTGCCCCCGCCTGTGGGGTGGTCGGGGGCGGAGTCGCTTGGGGCCGGGCTGTCCACCGAGATCCGGCCCCCCAGCGATTGCGTCACCAGGTTGAAGACGATGTGAAGGCCGAGGCCGCTGCCCCCGGTGCCGCGCTTGGTCGTGAAGAAGGGTTCGAACACCTTGGGCAGATTGTCCGGGGCGATCCCGACCCCGTCGTCGGAAAAGCGGATGTCCAGCTCGCCGTCCGGCAGCTCCGCCACGCTCAGCGCCATCGTGCCCTCGCGGCCGTCGGGGAAGGCATGGATCAGCGCGTTGATGACCAGATTGGTGATGACCTGGCTGAGCGCGCCGGGGTAGCCGTCCATGGTGATGCCGTCCGGGCAGGCGACGGTCATGCGGTGCGGACTCTTGCGCAGGCGCGGTCCCAGCGAGGTGATGATCTCGTCCAGATAGGAGCGCAGGTCGAAGCGGCGGCGCTCCTGGCTGGTCTGGTCGACGGCGACGCGCTTGAAGCTCTGGATCAGTTCCGCCGCGCGGGTCAGGTTCTGTTCGATCAGCCGCGAGGATTCGCCCGCCGCCGCCACGTAGGCGGTCAGGTCGGACTTCTTCAGGGTGCCCTTCGCGAAGGCCTCGGTCAGCGTCCGCGTCTTCGACGCCAGATGGGTGGAGCAGCTGTAGGCGATGCCCACCGGCGTGTTGATCTCATGCGCGACGCCGGCCACCAGCAGGGCGAGCGAGGCCATCTTTTCCGCCTGGACGAGGCTGTCCTGGGTCTCCTTGAGGTCGGCGTAGGCGGTCTCCAGCGCCTCCATGGCGTGGAACACCTCCTCGGCGGAGCGCGCCTCCACCGTCACGTCGGTGAAGGTGCGGACGAATCCGCCCTCCGGCAGGGGGTTGGACCGCACCTCGATGATCGTGCCGTCGGGCCGCCGCCGCTTGAAGGCGAAGGGCTGGTCGGGGACCACGGCGGTCTCGTCCAGCTCCAGGTCGGGATCGATGCTGAAATCCTCGAAGGCACCCTGGGCGCGCTGGAATTGGATGATCTCGGGAAACAGCGGGTTGCGGGCGAGGAAGGCCGCCGGCACGTCGAGAAGCTCCGCCGCGCGGCGGTTGGACATGACGACGCGCAGGTTGCGGTCCACCATGATGATGCCCTGGTCGGTGTTGTCGAGCGTGATCTGAAGGACGTTCCGCTCGCGCGCCAGATCCCGTTCGGCCTGCATGCGCTCCGTCACGTCGGACATGGTGCCGGTGAGGCGGACCGCGGTTCCCGCGCCGTCGCGCAGGGCCGTCGCCCGGTCCTCGATCCAGCTCCAGCCGCTATCCCGCCGCCGCATGCGGTAGACGATGGAATGGGCGCTGTCCTTGTCGCGCACGCGGCTGCGGGACTCCGCGATGACCCGCCGCCGCTCCTCCGGATGGATCAGCGATTCCCAGGTCCGGGCGGTCATCGCCAGTTCGGCCGGGCCGTAGCCGAGCAGGGCGGGAAACTCCTTCGACCACCAATACTGGCCGGTCCGCAAATCGTAATCCCAGACGGAGGAGCGGGTGGCGGCGATGGCCAGCCCCAACCGTTCCTCGCTCTGGCGCAGGGCGGCCTCCTCCTCGTCAAGCCGGGTCAGCATGCCGTTGTAGGCGGCGATCACCCGCCCCAGCTCATCGGCCGACGACCAATGCACGGGCTGGCGCAGATGCTCCTGCTCCGCGGTGCGGATCGACGCGATCAGCCGGCCCAGCGGCACGCCGATGGTCAGCCGGTGGGCGGTCAGCGCGGTGACCAGCGTGCCGACCAGCATCAGAAGCAGGAGCCACAGCGTGTTGACCATCTCCTGCCGGATCTGCTCGTCGACCGGGGCGTAGCTGAAATAGAGCGTCAGCGTGCCGAGCCGCCGGTTCTGCACCTGGATCGGACGGCGCACGGCCTCGTGCCCGGTGAAGGGACGGCAGTCGGCTTCCGGCCACGCGAAATGGCCGTCGGCCAGCTCGTCCGCCACCTCGATGCACAGAAGCTCGCGGTTGACGGAAATCGCCTGGATGATGTTGCGGATCGCCGGAACGTCCACGGCCCACAGGCTGGAGGACAGGGCGACGGCGTTGATCTCCGCCACCGCCTCGATCCGGTCGCGCAGGGCGCCGCGCAGATCCTTGTACTTGCCGTAGAAGAAGATCGAGGAGAAGCCGAGCGTGGTCAGCATCAGGATGGGAATCAGGATCAGCAGGAACTTCGCCGACACCGTCGGCACCGTCTTCCACGCCTGCTCGATCACCGTCATGAAGGGGTATCCCGCTGCGGGGTCGCATGACCGGAGCGGGGCGGCGGCACAGCGCCGCCTTCACCGGCAACGCGGTTGTACTATCAACCGGTGCCATCCGTCTATGGCGTGTGAAGCGTGAAAATTCTTCCTGTGGTCGACAAAATTAGCGAAATGTATACTTGAAGCTTGAGGGGGGATCGGCCTTGCACTACTGTTCGCGGGAGCCGCTTGCGCGGTGCAACACAAGAGGATGTCATGAATTTCCAGGTGCGCCGGACCTCTGAAACCATCGAGGTGCTGTTGAGCGGCCGGTTGGAGTTCACCGACCATGACAGCCTTCCCGATATCGTGGATCTGCTCAACGGCGAGGGCGCGCGCCGCTTCATCCTGGACATGGACGGGCTGACTTTCATCGACTCCGCGGGGATCGGCATGCTGCTGATCCTTCAGGACGAGGCGGAGCAGCGCAACATCAAGATGGTCCTCCGCAAGCTGCAGGGCGATGTGCTGCGATCCATCGACCTGGCGCGGATCGGCGAAGTCGTCACCATCGAACGGTGAGCGGGTGATGGACGGTTTCCCAGCCCCCTCCGCCAGCCACCCCCCCGGTCCGGCCGGCGCCGTGCGACCCTTCAGCGTGGTGCGGGACCGCGTGCCGGCGGACATCGCCGCGCGGGTCGCCGCGCGCTTCGGCCTGGGCGGGGCCGCGGGAGGCGTCGCAGACGCGGTGGATGGCCGGGCCGCCGCCGCGGTGCTGTTGGCCCAGGCCGACCGGGACATCCTGCGCGACGCCTTCGGGCTCAACCCCTTCCTGACGGTGGAGCTGACGGAGCGGGAGGAGGGGACCGGCGCCATCGACGCCGACTGGCTGGGCGCCCCGCCGGTGGAGCGGGGATTCTACCTGTCGCTGACCACCGGCACCGCTTACGGCCTGCAATGCGCGGTTCTGGTCTGCGACGAGCTGACCCGGCGCGGCGTGCTGACGCCGGAGCGGCGCGGCAACGTCGAGCTGTGCCTGCACGAGGCCATCGCCAACGCCATCGTTCACGGCAATCTGGGCATCCCCAGTGCGACCAAGGAGCAGCCGGAGGGCTACCGCCTGTTCAGCCGGCTGCTCCGCGAACGGCTGGGCGACGGTGCCGTGCGGCAGCGGCGGATCGATATCTTCGCACGCTGGACCGCCGACAGCCTGTCCATCGCGGTGGTCGACCAGGGCAACGGGTTCGACGCCGCGGCCCTGCCGCAGGACACCGACAGCGGCGCCCATTCCGGCCGCGGCTTCGTGTTCATGCGGGCGCTGGCCCGGCGCATCCATGTGACCGACGGCGGGCGCTGCACCCTGCTGCAGTTCGACCTGTGACGGGCGGGCGGGTCCGCGCATGCCCATTTCCCTCGCCGCCAGCCGTGTCCTGATCGTTGACGACAACGAGTTCAACAGGAAGTCGCTGGCCCTGATGATCCGCCGCGCCGGGCTGACCCAGATCGAGGTCGCCGAGAACGGCGTGGAGGGGCTGCGCAAGGTGGAAAGCTTCCGCCCCGACCTCGTCCTGCTGGATGTCAGCATGCCGGTGATGGACGGGCTGGAGATGTGCCGGCGCCTGCGCGAGCGGCTGACCCATGAGGAGCTGCCGATCCTGTTCCAGACGGCGCTGGACAGCGACGAGGAGCAGGTCCGCTGCTTCGAGGCCGGCGGCAGCGATTTCATCTCCAAGCCGATCAAGCCCGGCGAATGCGTCGCCCGCGTCCGCCACCAGCTTGAAAAGCGCAAGCTGTTCACCGACCTCGCCAATTTCCGCGGGCGGGTCGAGCGGGAGTTGAAGCACGCCAAGGCGATGCAGCTGTCCCTGCTGCCCGAGCCGAAGGAGCTGGAGGCCGTCGCCGAGCGGTACGAGCTGGTGCTGGACGCCCATTTCGAAACCTCGTCGGAGCTGGGCGGCGATTTCTGGAACGTCTATCCGCTGGACAGCCACCGCGTCGCCTTCCTGCTGGTCGATTTCGCCGGCCATGGCATCACCGCGGCAATCAACACCTTCCGTCTGCACACGCTGATCGACCGCTTCCCCATGCAGCATGTGCCGCCCTCGGAGTGGCTGGCCGGGCTGAACTTGGCGCTGAAGGAGGTGCTGCCGGTCGGGCAGTTCGCCACCGCCTTTTTCGGCATCCTCGACCTGCACACCGACACGCTGACCTACGCCTCGGCCGGGGCGCCGAATCCGGTGGTGGGGATCGCGGGGGAACTTCGGTTGCTCGACTCGGCGGGGCTGGTGCTGGGGGCGTCGCGTCGCGCCGTCTATGCCGACCGCAGCCTGCGCCTGCCGCGCGGGAGCTGCCTGTTCCTCTACAGCGACGCGCTGATCGAATGCAGCGGCCCGGACAACGAACCGATCGGCCAGGATGGGGTCCCCGGCCTGCTGCTTGGCGCCATCGCCGCCAACCGCGCCCGCCCGCTGGGGCCGTTGCTGGAGCGCTTCTACGCCCGCACCAGCCTGCCGCTGCGCGACGATCTGACCGCCGTATGGATCGCCCGCCGGGCGTGAGGGAGCCGATACAAAAAGGCCGCCGCGGTTGCCCGCGGCGGCTCTTTGCCTTGATCATCGAGGAGAGGGGGGGGTTACGCCTGCGTCTCAGAGGCGGCGTAGCGGCGGCGGACCCACATCACGCTCTTCACGGCGAAGATGGTGACGCCGATGCCCAGCGCGATGAGCAGGAGGATCTTCGGGCCGTTCTCGCCGATGGCGGCAGCGGCCTCGCCGAACAGGTAGCCGGCCCCGGCGAAGCTCCAAGCCCAGATGCCGGCGGCGATGAAGTTCCAGAATAGGAACTTGCGCCAAGGCATGCGGGACGTGCCGACGGCGACCGAGGCGATGTTGCGCACCCCGTAGAGGAAGCGGAAGGCCAGGATGAAGCCGACGCCGTAGGTTTCCAGCCAGTACAGGACGCGCGTCGCACGGGCTTCCGCCGCCGGGAAGCGGGCCAGCGCCTTGCCGCCCCATTTGCGGCCGATCCAGAAATAGCACTGGTCGCCCATGAAACTGCCGATCCACACGGCGGCAACCAACCAGTAAAGGTTGATGATCCCCAGATGCGCGCCCATCCCGCCGAAAATGACGAAGGTCTCGCCTTCGAAGAAGGCCCATATGAAGGCCAGGGGATAGAAGGCATCGCCCCAATCCTGGAGCCAGGTCATCCAGTCCAAATCACCCTCCCCGCGGGTCGTTCCTTTTCGGCTCGGACCGCCGGCGATGCGCCAGGGAAACGCAGGCGCGGCCATTGGTCAGGCTACGGACACATCATTGCACATAAGTGCGTGTCTTGTCGCGCCATCATTCCCGAATCGGGGGGAGGGAACCGTACAAAGTTGGGGTACGAAACGATCTATTGCGGCGGGATTATTTTGTTTCCAGGCACGTATTCTGTGAATCGGTCAGTGTTCGTGACTTGGTCAACCATCCTCGCCTGACAATTCGCCGACCGCCTGCCGGGCGGCGCGCAGCAACAGGGGATTCGGTTCGGACGGGCCGTCCTCTCCTTCCTCCTCCCAAGCCCCCGGCGCGGCGCGGCGCTTCAACTCGCGCGCGGCTTCGATCAGCAAATGGGCCAGCTTGTGGTCCGGCAATGCTTGCGCCAGCGCCCGCAACTCTGCGTTGGTCAGGGCCGCCGGGTCGAAGTCGGCGCGCGGCGCCATCGGGACGGGCGGCGGCGGGACGAGCGCGAGGGTCATGGGCGGCGGCGCCGATGGTGACGGAACGTCCTCCCGCACCACGTCGACGGCCACCGGCGCCGCCACGGTGGAGGCGCGGGACCGGCGCGCCGGTTTGCGCGCCCGCTCCGTCTCGGGCAGGCTGTCGAACAGGAGAGGTTGCGTGCTCATCCGGTCACCCGCGATCCGTTCACCGCTAGTTTGCGAAGTGTTCTCTTTTCATTCTAGGGAACGCATGCTGGAAGTCGAGCGGAAATTTTGCAGGCGGAAACGCAAAACGCGGAGTCAGGCGATCGCGTCCAGGAACCGCTCGGGGCGCAGGATGCGGGTGCGGCCCACCCGACGCACCGACACAAGCTGCCGGTCCACCGTCACCAGCCAGTCGGCGTCGGCGGCCAGCGCCACGGCCAGGAACATGTCGTCTTCGGGGTCGCGGCACAGCCGCTCCACCGGGGCGGGCTCGACCCGCCGGGCCTCCGCGGCGAAGGCGGCCAGGAATGCGGCACGTTCCCCAGCCGGGCGGTAGCGGTCGAAGTCCGGGCGCATCAGCACCTCGCGCAGTTCCGCCAGCGTGGCGTCGGAGACGAAGGCGGTTCCTTGCGCCCGCACCGCGTCGACGCTGCGCTGGATGGCCAGGCTGCGGCGGGGCACCTCGGCGCCAAGCAGGGCGTAGCCGACAAGGATGTTGGTGTCCAGAACGACCCGGAAGGGGGCGGCGTGGGGCGAGCTGGCGGTCATGCGCCCGTTGGTTCCATGGGCCGGTCAGCCCTTGCGGGTCAGCAGCAGCGCGGTCAGGTCGTCGTCGATCGGGCCGACGGCGCGCAGGCGGTCCAGCAACCCGTCCAGGAAACGGCCACCATCCGTCTCGTCCATCCGCTCGGCGACCAGGGCGGCAAGGCCAGGCTCGTCCAGAACGTCGCTGCCGACCGGGATCTCGATGGCACCGTCCGAATAAAGGAACAGGCGCCCGCCGGGGGGCAGGGGAAGGGAGCGCTCCTCATACTCCGCCGACGCGAGCAGGCCGAGCGGCAGGCCGGCGCTGTCGCCCAGCAGCGGCGCGGAATCGCCCGGCGCCCAGACCATCGGGCGCGTGGACCCGGCGGAGGCGTAGACGAAGCGGTTCCCCGCCGGTTCGACCACCCCGGCCAGCATGGTGGCGAACTGCCCGTTGGGAAGCAGCGCGCACAGCCGGCGGTTGATGGTGGACAGGAACTCGCCCGGGGTCAGGCCGGACACTCCCATCTGCTGGCAGATCGCGTGCAGGCGGAAGGTGTTCAGCGCCGCCCCGACGCCATGGCCGGAGAAATCGACCATGTAGAGCATGGTCCGGCCCTGTCCCTGCACCTGTCCCTGGCCCGGCGCAACGGCGTCGTGCCGCAGGTCCCAGAAATCGCCGCCCAGCTCCGACGAGGGGGCGAAATGGGCGGCGATGTCCACCCCCGCCGCAGCCTCCACCTCGGCCAGCCGCTCCGGCGAGGGCATCAGCCGTTCCTGCATCTTGCGGGCGAGCGACAGCTCGCTCTCCGTCCGCTCGTGGAAGCGTTGCAGGTCGTGGAGCAGCGCGCGGTTCTGCAGGTGGATGCGCACGCGGGCCAGAAGCTCGACCGCGTTGATCGGCTTGGTGACGTAATCGGTGGCCCCGGCGGCGAAGGCCTTGGCGCGGTCCTCCGCCCGGTTCAGGCTGGACTGCACGAGGACCGGCAGGTCCTTCCAGGCGGGAAGCGCGCGCAGGCGCCGGCACATCTCGAACCCGTCCAGGTTCGGCATCATCAGGTCGAGCAGGATCAGGTCGGGCCGGAAGCTGTCCAGCCGGGCCAGCGCGTCGTTGCCGTCCTCCGCCATCTCGATGCGGGTGACGCCGCCGCGTTCCAGCAGCGCCTGGAGCAGGTGGCGGTTCACGCGGTTGTCGTCCACCACCAGGACGCGGGCCGTGTCCAGCCCCGGAACCTCCGGCAGGTTGTTCATCGCGCCCCCCCGTGCCCGATCCAGACCAGCGTGTGGTCGTCGAGCGGCACGTCGCCCTGGGCGGCGGCGAGCGCCGTCGTCACCGCGGTGAAGGCGCCGCCGCTCCCGCTGCCCCCGCCACCATCGTCGTCAGCCATCGCGGTCTGGACGGCGGCGCTCTGCAGCAGGGCGGCGAAGCCGCCGCTGCCCCCGCCCAGCGCCTCCAGCACGGCGGTCGAGTGCAGGACCAACGCCGAGCCCGGAGGGAAGGGCAGGCTCTGCTCCTCGTAGCGGGCGCCGGCGGCGATGCCCACCGGTTGGTCAGCCCCCTCGCCGAAGACCAACGCCGCGTTGCCGGGCGGGATCAGGACCGGCGGGGCCGCCGCCGCCGCCGCGTAGGTGAAGCGTTCCGCCGCGCCGTCCACCACGCCGTAGATCACCGTGGCGTGCTGCCCAAGCTCCAGCAGGCAGACGGCCCGCTCGTTCAGTTCGGTCAGGAAGGCGCAGGGCCGCTCGCCGAGATGGGGCGCCAGTTCGTGGATCAGCGTGTGCATGCGGAAGGCGTTCAGCGCCGCCGACACGCCGCGCCCGGCCATGTCCAGCAGGAACAGACCGAACCGGCCGCCCGCCAGTGGCAGCACCCCCCAGAGGTCGCCGCCCAGATCGGAGGACAGCGCGGTGTGCGACCGCAGCGTCACCCCCGCGCTGTCCGTCAGCGCGGCGCACAGGGCCGCGGAGGGCAGCAGATGGTCGTACATGGAGCGGGCCATCGCCAGCTCCCCCTCGACCCGCGCCCGGTAGGTCTGCAGGTCGCGGATCAGCACCCGGTTCTGCAGGTGGATGCGCACGCGGGCGACCAGCTCCGTCCGGTCCAGCGGCTTGGAGATCAGGTCGGTGGTGCCGGCGGCGAAGGCACGGTTGCGGTCGTCGCTGGACGACAGGGCGGTCTGCACCAGCACCGGCAGGTCGGCGTAGGCGTGGTCGGCGCGCAGGCGGCGGCACACCTCGAACCCGTCCATTCCCGGCATCATGATGTCGAGGATCAGCAGGTCCGGCGCCTCCGCCGCGATCTGCTCTAGCGCGTCGAAGCCATCCTTGGCATAAGCGATGTTCTGGAAGCCGGCTTCGGTGAGCAGGGCGCCGATCAGTGTGCGGTTGAAGTCGGTGTCATCCACCACCAGGATGCGGCAGGCGGCGATGGCGTCGTCCATCAGAGAGGGAACCTCATGCGGATGCGGCGCCCGCCGTCGAGAAGCTGAAGTTCCTCGACGATGGCGGCGATCAGGTCCAGCCCGCGGCCCGAGGCGCCGTAGTCGATGCGCTCCGGCCGGGCGAAGCCGGTTCCCTCGTCGGCCACCTCGACCACCGCGCAAGCGCTTTCCAGCCAGGCGGTGACCTCGATCCGGCGCTCGGCGAAGGCGGGGTCGGCCATGCGCGCGGCCAGGTCGTGGGAAAAGCGCTCCAGCGCCTCGACGCTCAGCCCCTTCATGCCTTCGACCTGAAGGTTGCCGTGGACCACCGCGTTGCTGATCGCCTCGTGCAGCGCCAGTTCCATGTCGTCGCGCTGGGCTTCCGGCATGGGATGCAGGGCGGCAAGCCCGTTCAGGATGCGCCCGGCCAGATGCAGGCGGTTGGCGGTCACCGTCGTCACGCAGGCGAACAGGTCGGCGCGGGCGGCGCGGTGCGCGGCCTCGACGATCTGGGCGTCGGACAGTCCGGCGATCTCGATCCAGGCGCCAAAGGGCCGCTGCCAGAACTCCGGCGCCTCCACGGCGCCGGCATCGCCCACCAGAAGCAGAACGGAGGCGCCGAACGCCTCCCCCGCCGGGGAGCCGGGCCGCCGGGGCGGAAGCCGAAGCGCTGCCGACAGCCGGTCCAGCCGGTCGGACGGCACGCCCAGGCCTTGCAGGGCGGCGACGCGGGTGGGGGAGGGGACCAAGGCGGTCAGTCCTCGATCGTGACGATCTTATTGAGCTGGGCCACGGTCAGCACGCGCTTGACCTGTCCGGCGGCGGAGCGCAGGACGAGCTGCTTGTCCGCGTTCGCCATTTCCTCCCGCGCGATCAGCAGCATGCCGATTCCCGCCGAATCGACGAATTCCAGCGTGGAAAGGTCGAGCACCTGACGTTTGGCCTTGTTCTGCAGCATCTCCCGGATCAGGGCGCGCAGCTTGGCGTGGTCGTTGAAGGTCAGACGACCGCGCAACCGAACCAGGGTTTCCTGCTCCTTGTCCTCAATTCCGTAGTCCATCGGTCCGGTGTTCCTGAAGGGTGTTCTTGGGGCATTGGGGCGGGTGGCCTTTGCGGACCACGCCAGAATGGAGCAAGACAGGCCGGGGATTCCAGAGAATCCCTCGGCTTCAGAAAAGTTCAATGTCGCCGCCGGAACTGTCGTCCTGGCCGGCATCGACGTCAAGGACGCCATGCTCGTCCAGCGCCGTACCTTCCAGCAGCAGACGGCGCACGAAGCGCTGGCGCATCTCGCTCAGCTTGAAGCGGCCCAGCAGTTCGTCGAGCCATTCCTGCGGAACCTGCGGCCCCAAGGAAGCGGGCATTTCGACGCGGGTGCGGTTTTCCAGCTCGTTCAGCCCTTCCGCCATGATGGCGAGGCTGTCGTTGATGGCCTCCAGCCGCTGCTTGGTCAGGTCCTGGAACTGCATCCCGGTGACCATACGGCTGATGGTGGCGGACATGTCCGACGACACGGTCGCCGCCGTCTCCAGCACCGCCTGGAAGTGGTTGGTCTGGTCGACCAGGCTGTCCATGGTCTTGTCCACCCGCTCCTTGGCGAGCATCTGGGGGGACATGTCGGTGTCGGCGATCTGGCGCAGGATGTCATGGCCGTTGCGCACGCCCTTGACCACCGCGGTGACCTTGGAGCGCATGCGGTCGGCCAGCGCCCCGGTGTTGCGGGAGAGGTGGCGCACCTCCTGAGCGACCACCGCGAAGGTGCGGCCGGCTTCGCCGGCGCGGCTCGCCTCGATGGTGGCGTTCAGCGCCAGGAAGTTGGTCTGGCGGTTGATGGCGTCGATGTCGCCGATCGACTTCTCCAGTTCCGCCACGTCCTTCTGCACGTCATCGAGCAGATAGACCATGCTCATGGCGTGGCGCGACAGCATGACGATGTTGGAGATCATGTCCGCGATCATCTGCTGCATGCCGGTGACCAGCTGGTCCATCGGCACCCGCTCCCCGTCGATGGAGACGGAGCCGGCCATGCCGACGATCTCCTCCACCCGCTCCGACTGCTGCATGGCCTTCTCGGCCAGCTCGCGGAAGCGGGAGGAGAGGTCAAGCGTGGCGTCCTCGACCGTCGAGGAGGTGCGGGTCAGCTCGTTCTGCACGGCCTCCAGCGTGCGGCGCTGGATGTCGGCGTAGCCCATCCAGGTCGCCAGCAGCTCCCCGGTGACCGCGATCTTCTCGCCGATCTCGGGCAGGCTGTGCACGGGAGCGCCATCGTCGGGAAGGTCCGGCTTCTCCGGTTCCGGTCCGGCTTCCAGGCGGGGCGCGCGGCCGTAGAAAGACATGGTGCTGCTCCTCAGTTCGCGCGCGTGCGGTGTTCGCCGATGGCGTCGAACGCGCGCAGCATCTCGGCCGGTATCTGCGCCAGCGGCAGTTCGACGGCGACCGCCCCGGCTTCCCGGGCGGCGCGCGGCATGCCGTAGACGACGCAGCTCGATTCCTGTTCGCCGATGGTATAGGCCCCCGCGTCGCGCATCGCCAGCATGCCCGACGCCCCGTCGCGGCCCATGCCGGACAGGATCACCCCCACCGCGTTCGCCCCCGCCGCCTTGGCGACGGACGAGAACAGCACGTCCACCGACGGGCGGTGGCCGCTGACCGCCGGGCCGTCCTGGATGTGGCAGGAATAGCCCTGGGCGTCGCGGATGATCACCAGATGCCGGTCGCCGGGGGCGATGTAGACCGTGCCCTGGACCAGCCGGGCGCCCTGGGTGGCGACCTCCACCGACGGCGGCGAGATGCGGTCGAGCCGGGCGGCGAAGCTGGGGACGTAGCTCGGTCCCATGTGCTGGGTGATGACGATGGGCGGGCAGTCGGCGGGCATGACCGCCAGAACGTCGCGGATGCGCTCCACCCCGCCGGTCGAGGCGCCGATGGCGATGAAGCGGGTGCCCGACCCGGCGCGGCGCGGCGTCTGGAGGGGCGAGGCCGCGGGCTTGGGCCGCCGCATCGACAGGCGGGCGGTGGCGGCGATGCGGATCTTGCCGACCAACTCGTGGGCCATCGCCTCGAAGCCGTGGCCCTCCGAGCCGTCGGGCTTGGCCACGCAGTCCACCGCGCCGATCTCCAGCGCGCGGATCGTCGCCTCCGACCCCTCCTGGGTCAGGGAGGAGACCATGACGACCGGCGTCGGGCGCAGCGTCATGATCTTCTCCAGGAAGGACAGCCCGTCCATCCGCGGCATCTCGACGTCCAGAGTGACGACGTCCGGGTTGGTCCGCTTGATGACGTCCCGCGCCTCGTAGGGGTCGCGGGCGACGCCGACGACCTCGATGCCGGGCTCGTCCGAGATGACGGCCTTCAGCATCTCCCGCATCAGGCTGCTGTCGTCCACGATCACGACGCGGATGGAGCGTGTCATGGCTCAGTCCTCCCCGAACAGTTCCACGTCGCCCTCGATCGGCTGGTGCCGCAGGCTGGAGCGGAAATGCAGTTCCTGGTTCGCCGTCTCCGACAGGGCCTCGGGCCGCAGCATCTTGCGCATGGCCCGGCCGGTGTGGGGAAAATAGTGGATGCGCCGGGCCGAGGCGCCGCCCAGATCCTGGCCCATCAGCTTCAGCCCCTCCCGCCGGACATAGTCGAGCGCGAAGGCGGCGTTGCGCTGGCCGACGTCGAAGCTGGAATCGATGACGCGGGCGCCGCCGAACAGCTTCACCTCCAGCCGCCCGCGCTGGGCGCCGCGCGCCAGCAGGTCGTTGATCAGCCGCTCCATGGCGACCGAGCCGTAGCGCGCCGCCGCCCCGGTGCCGGCGTCCTCGGATTCCGGGACCTCGGGCAGCAGGAAGTGGTTCATGCCGCCGATCGCCGTCGCCGGATCGTGGACGCAGGCGGCCACGCAGGAGCCCAGCGTCGTCACCATCATCACGTCCGACCGGTCGCTGACCAGATGATGGCCGAGGAAGACCTTCATCGTGTGGGCGCGGAACTGCGGGTGGAAGTAGCCGCCGCTCTGCCGGGCCTCCGCCGCACGGCGGCTTGCGAATGCGGTCATGCGTCACAGCCTCCGGTAGATGGTGGGGCCGGTCTGGCGGAAGCGGTCCGACACGCCGTACAGGCTCTCCGAATGGCCGAGGAACAGGTAGCCGCCGGGCTCCAGCATGCGGGCGAAGTTGCCGATGACCTGGGTCCGCCCGACGCGGTCGAAATAGATCAGCACGTTGCGGCAGAAGATCGCGTCGAACGGCCCCTTCATGGGCCAGTGCTCCAGCAGGTTCAGCGGCTTGAAGGTGATCAGCCGCTTCAACTCCTCCTCCATCGCCACCATCGGCTCGCCGGCCTCGCGCTGGCGCCGGGTGAAGCGGTCGCGCAGGGGGGCCGGGATGCTGTTCGCCAGATCGGCGGGATAGACGCCGCGCCGGGCGGTGTCGACCATGTGGGTGTCGATGTCGGTCGCCAGGATCTTCGCGTCCCAGCGCCGCAGCTCCGGCCCGAAGCTGGAGGCCAGAACCATGGCGATGGTGTAGGGCTCCTGCCCGGAGGAGCAGCCGGCGGACCAGATGCGCAGCCGCGGGTGGGAGGACTCCCCGGCGTGGCGGGCGCGCATCTCCGGCACCGCGGTCTTCGCCAGAAAGTCGAAATGGTGCGATTCGCGGAAGAAGCTGGTCAGGTTGGTGGTCAGGGCGTTGACCAGGAAGCCGACCTCGTTCGCCCCCTCCTCGCTCTCCAGCAAGGCGCAGTAGCTGTCGAAGTCGCCCAGGCGCAGGTCGCGCAGCCGCCGGGCGAGGCGGGAATAGACCATCTCGATCTTGTGCGGGGCCAGCGCGATCCCGGCGAGTTGGTAGCTGTCTCTTATACACATCTCCGAGCCCACGAGACTATAACAGCTATCGCGTATGCCGTCTT
>NZ_JAUQTX010000167.1:0-15538 GCF_059803775.1 Azospirillum sp. UFLA03-27
GCGTATAATCGTCGGCAGCGTCAGATGTGTATAAGAGACAGGGTGACCGGGATGCAGCGTGTTCCCCACGGCGCGATCCGCCGGATGAAGCATGCGGAGAGCGTGGTCGTTCAGGACGCTGTGGTGCCGCTTCTGCGGCTGCGCCGCCTGCTCAACCTGCCGGAGGACGAGCGGGTGCGGAGCGGGGAGGCGGTGCTGCTGGTGGATCTCGGCGGGCAGCCGGTGGCGCTGGTCGTGGACGCCTTCCGGGAACGCGCCGACGTGGTCTTGAAACCGATGACCGGGCTGCTCGCCCGGCTGCGCGGCTACGCCGGCACGGCGGTGCTCGGCGACGGGCGCCTTCTGCTCGCCCTCAACCTGCGGGAGCTGGTGTGATGCCCATCCGTTTCGAGGACCGCACCGCCCGTTTCGAGGGCGCCGGCACCGTGGAAGAAGCGATCCCGCTGGCCGAATGGCTGGGCGCAGTGGAGGATCCCCGGCTGGACCTCGGTGCCTGCACCGGGCTGCACACCGCGTTGCTTCAGGTGCTGGTGGCGGCGGGGAGGCCGATCGCGGTGCCGCCGGAGGACGCCTTCCTGAAGGGCTGGGTGATGCCCGTGCTGGCCAAGCGATAGCGCGTGGGCCGCTTTTGCCTTCAGGAAGGCCGCCGCAAGCCGCGGTCGGCTCCCGCGCCGGTGGCGGACGGCGCTTAGGAGAACAGCTCCATCGTGTCGGGAATCTTGGCAGGCGTCCGCCCGGCCAGGATGGCGCTGACCGCCTCGACCGCGGAGACCAGCGAGGTTTGCGAGAAGGGCTTGGGCAGGCAGCCCACCCCATACTCGCGCGTCGGCTCCACTTCCTCGCGGTAGGAGGTGACGAACAGGCAGGGGATGCCCAGAGCGGTCATCCGGCGGGCCGCGTCGATGCCGCTGGAGCCCTGGGCGAGATGGATGTCCACCAGCGCCAGATCCGGCTTCACCTCCTGCGCCAGGACCAGCGCCTTTTCGCTGGTGGAGGCCGGCCCGTGCACCTCGTGCCCGGCGGATTCCAGGTAGAAGCTCTGCTCCATGGCGATGAGGACCTCGTCCTCGACGAGAAGAATCTTCATCCGTTCCACTCCGCCGCGCTGTCTTCCAGGATGGGGCCGCGCGTTTCCGGCATGGTCAGCGCGATGCGGAAGGAGGTTCCCCGTTCGACCGGCATCAGCGTGACCGTTGCCCCGACCTGACCGGTGAGGCTGGTGATCAAGCGCATGCCGAGGCTGCGCGACCGGCGCATGTCGAACCCGGCGGGAAGGCCGGGTCCTTGGTCGGTCACGGTCAGAGCCAGCAGGTCGCCGGCCCGGTCAAGCGACACCAGGACGTTCGCGGGCGTGGACCCGCGGTGCTTGATGGCGTTGGTGATCAGTTCGTTGGCGATCAGCCCCAGCGGTGCCGCCTGATCGATGGGCAGGTCGACGCGCTCGGCCCGCACCTCGATGGAGCCCAGCGTGTCGCCGCCCGACGCGCGGGACAGATCGGCGCACAGCTCGTTCAGATAGCTGCCGAACTCGATGGTCTGGAACTGTTCGGTCTGGTAGAGCCGGCTGTGCACCCGCGCGATGGCATCGATGCGGCTGCGGGCGTCCTGGAAATGAACCCGCTCGGCGGCCCCCGGCAGACTCATGGTCTGGAGCGTCAGCAGGCTGGACACGAGCTGAAGGCTGTTCTTCACCCGGTGGTTCACTTCACGCAGCAGCGTGGACTTCTGCCCGACCAGCTTGCGCAGCGCCGCTTCCATTGACTTGATCTCGGTGACGTCGATGTGCATCAGCACCGCCCCGCCGAAGGGACCGGCGGCCATCGGCGCGGCGAGGCAGCGGTACCAGCGCGGCCCGGAATCGGACAGACCCGGATATTCGATGGAGACCGGCGCCCCGCCGCGCAGCAGGCCGCGCAGCCCCTCGATCAGTGCGTCGGCATGCTCCGCCCCGCTGCGGGTGGCGGCACAGGCTTCCAGATAGTCGTCGCCGATGGCCGAGCCGTCGCCGAGGAAACCGGCCTGCGGCCCGCTTCCCGCCCAGGCCTTGTTGACCGAGATGATGTGCCCGCCATGGTCGAGAACGGCGATGTGCGCCGGCAGCGCGTCGAGCGTGGCCTTGGTCTGCTCGGCGAGCTGGCGCATGGCGAGCGCGTTGGCCTTCAGCTCCTCGCGGGTGCGGCGGCGCTCGGTGATGTCGCGCAGGACGCCGGTGATGAAGCTCCGGCCTTCCGATTCCCAGCGGGCCAGCGAGACCTCCAGGTCGATGCGGGTCCCGTCGCGCTTGCGCCCGATCAGTTCCACGGGTGCAGGGCGTCCGGCCGGGTCGCGCTCCAGCAGGCCGGACCAGTCGGGGGAGCCTTCGGCGAGGAACAGGCTGACATGCTGGCCGATCAGTTCATTGGGCGGAAAGCCGAACTGCCGGGCGGCGGCGCCGTTGGCCCATTGCACGACGCCGCGCGTGTCGGTGGTGACGATGGCGTCGGGGGCGGTGTCCACGATGGCACGGTAGCGCGCGTCGCGCTGCTCGCGCAGAACCCGCTCCCGGTTGACCACGGCGGTGACGTCGCTCACCTGGATCAGGCAGTAGGAGGCGTTGGCGACGGAGAAGGGACGGATCAGCACATTGTGGACCATCCGTCGCCCGTCGGCGCAGCGCAGCGGGAACAGCACCGGGTTCAGCGTGTGGGACAGGACGCTGGGCGCCCCGGTTTCCAGCACGTCGCGCACCGCGTTGTGCAGCCGCGTGTCGCGCAGGGACGGCAGGGCTTCCACCAGCTCCCGCCCGTGCATGTCGGGTTCGGGGGTGCCCGACGCCCTTTCCATCCAGCGGTTCCAGAACTGCACGCGGCCATGGCGGTCCAGCACGACGATGCCGGCGTCCATCGCGTCGAGAAGGCCGTCCAGCCAGGGCATGCGCTTAAACTCGGTCGGTTCCATCGGGCGTTCCGGAGGCGATGCGGTCGATGAATCCATGGATCAGTCCCTTCAGCGACTCCAGAGACGACAGTCCCATGAGCAACGCGATGTAGCCGCGAATGCTCCGGCTGCGGATCAGGAAGTCGATGTAGAGGAACATCACCAGTTCGTCGGGGTTGGGCCCGTTGCTTTGGAAAATGCGGTCGCTGTCGCCGCGCAACACGCTGGGCAGCGAGATGTCCAGATTGTCCTTCAACGTGTTGGCCATTACGACCAGACAGCCATTGAGGATGATGTTGCCGATCTCCGCAAGCGCGTCCTGCTCCAGATCGACGATCTCCTCCAGGCTCAGCTCGCTGCCAAGGACGGCGCGGGCCAGTTCCAGGCTGTTGGTCTCGGGGAAGATCAACAGGGCGCGGCCGGAAAAGGACCCGTCGAAACGCTGCTCGACCGCGACGAGGCTCATTTTCTCGCGCGCGGCCAGGAGGCCGGCGGCGTCGTTGCGGCTGACGATCTCGATGGAGGGAACCGACAGCAGGACCTGATCGGCGACCATGCGGCTGAGGTTGGTCGCGGCACGGCCGACGCCCATGTTCACCAGCTCGGTCAGCGCGTCGCGCTCGAGGTCGCTCAGATCAACCATGCACCGACGCTCCCGTTTCCATGGACACGCCGGTGCACCGGCGCCCCTGGGCACAGTGCGACAGGAATGCCGTCAAAGTCTCCCCCGTCGACGGCATAGGCCAAATTGGGAGTGCTCTAGGCAATTCAGCAACAAGGCGCCGTCGATCCAACAATCGGTTCCTTCCATTGATCGCGGTCCGAATAAAAAGGCCGTCTGTATTATGATCCAGCGCGACGCTCCGCCGCACCCCGTTGCGGGTCAGGCCGCAAGCCGGCGGACGAGATCCCGGAGGAAGCCTTCGCAGGCGGTCACCTGGGCGACGTCGATGTACTCGTTGGGCTGATGCGCCTGATCGATGGAGCCAGGGCCGCAGAGCACAGTGGACAGGCCGGCCTCCTGAAACTGCCCGGCCTCCGCCGCGAAGGAGACCATGCCGGTGTCGTTGCGTCCTGTCAGGGCGTGGCAGAGCTGGGCTGCCGGCCCGTCCGGCTCCGGCGCCAGCCCTGGCACGCCGGCGAGCTGCTCGGTGCGGATGTCGCAGTCCGGGCTGATTTGCCGCATGGCGGCGCGCAACCGCTCGCATTCCACCTCGAAGCGGTCGCGGTAGCGCGTCCAGTCGTCGCCGGGCAGCGGACGGATGTCCCAGACGAAGGAACAGTGGCGTGCGGTGATGTTGGCCGCCGTGCCGCCTTCGATGGTGCCGACCTGCAGCGTGGTGAAGGGCGGGTCGAAGCCGCAGGAGGGGTCCGCGGCGGCGGCGTTCTCCGCCGCCATGTCGCCCACGAGATTGACGAGCCGCGCCGCGGTCATCACCGCGCTGACCCCGCGGTCGATCTGGGACGAATGGACCTCGTGCCCGGTGACCGTGGTGCGCAGCACGTAGCAACCCTTGTGGGCCAGAACGACCCCCATCGAGGTCGGCTCGCCGACGATAACGGCGCTGGGGCGCGGCAACTCATCGGCGATGCGGGCGATCATGGCCGGGGCGCCGATGCAGCCGACCTCCTCGTCGTAGGACAACGCCAGATGCAGCGGCCGCTTCAGCCCGGCCTCCAGGATGTCCGGCAGCATGGCCAGCGCCACCGCGGGGAAGCTCTTCATGTCGGCGGTGCCGCGCCCATAGAGGCGCCCGTCGCGTTCGACCAGGGTGAAGGGATCGGTGTCCCAGGGTTGCCCGTCCACCGGGACGACGTCCGTGTGCGCCGACAGCACCACGCCGCCTTCGGTCATCGGACCGATGGTCGCGAACAAGTTCGCCTTGGCGCCGTCCGGGCTGGGCACCAGCCGGCTCTCGACGCCGTACCCGGCGAGATAGTCCCGAACCCAGTCGATCAGCGCCATGTTGGAACGGCGCGAAACCGTGTCGAAACCGACCAGGCGGGCGATCATCGCCTTGGAACCGTCTTGCACCCTTACGATCCATTCTGCGGGACGGCGGCGCCGATCCCACGCTTGTGATAATCTTTAGCAGTCAGACACTGGCCCCTGCATCCTACGATGTCAAATGAGTCGTCCGGATTATGTGGGCATAGCGGCCAACGACCAACACCGGTTGAACGGTCCTCCCGCACGCGGGGTGCCGTCCAACCGGCCGCAAAGCGGAACCGCTCGGGCCGGAGCGCCGCAGGGCAAAAGGGGCAGGGCAGAAAGGGACGGGGCCGTCAGGCCGCCGACCAGACCTTCTCGGTCAGGATCGTGCGCACCAGCGTCAGCGCGCTCTCGGCGCTCTCGCGCCCGTCGAGCTTCGCCGCCACCGCCTCGATCTGGGCCGGCGGCAGGGTGGAGCGCAGGCGGCGCACCGTGTCGGTCAGGTGCTTCTTGGCGAAGCGCGCCTGGTTCCCACGCTCCGACAATTCCTGGAAGGCCAGCCGCCGGGTGGTCGCGTCGCGTCCGGCGCTGGCCGCCGTCGCACGCTCCGCCGCCGCGGCAAGCTCGTTCGAGGATTGGAGGTAGTTGCTGATGGCTTCGGTCAGGATACGGTTGGCTTGAAGCAAGGGATCAAGGGACATGCGCAGAACTCTTTGCCTTCCGTGACGGCTCTGGGCCGCAAACGGCCCCCTGCCAAGACGTTTCACCCAAAGTTAATTGGGCCGGCCGGCCCGGTTCAACCCGGCGAAGGGTTCTATGCGGACCGCAAGCCGGACCGGCGCCGGCGCGGGGCCGGCACGGGGGCGCAACCAACGCATGGTCTATCACCGTCCGCTCTCTGTCGAGGTTGGACAAGCAATGGGCCTATGAATTTCCTATGAACTAAGGCACGCTTTCTTTGTGTACGTTTATCGTCACATAAACCGGGCACTAAAACGGGAACCCACGGGCGCAGGACGCCGTTTTCCTCGAGCGTCGATGTTTCTGCGGCCAAGCCCACTTGGACCAAAGCCCACTTGGAGACGGAAGAATGCAAGGCGATCGTGAGGACCGCATCCGCCACCGCGCCTATGAGATCTGGGAGCGCGCCGGGCGACCGGAGGGACGGGGGGAAGAGCATTGGGCGCAGGCCTGCGCCGAGATCGAAACCGAGGACCGGACGGCCGCCACGGCGGAGCCGGTCGCCATGGTCGCGGCCGTCAAGGACGCCGCCGCGGGCGTCGTGAAGAAGGCGGTCCGCCGGACCAAGACGGCGGCGACCGAACTGCTGGGCGTCGGCCTGAACGCCGTGGTCGATGTGGTCGAGGAGGCCGTCGCGCCCAAGACGCCGCGCGCCCGCAAGACCAAGGGCGAGCCGACTGCCGCAAACGAATCCCCAGCCGAAACCCAGGCCGAAACCCCGGTCGCGGTTCCGGTTCCGGCGGCCCCGAAGGTGGCGAAGCCGCCCCGCGCCAAGGCCGTGAAAGGGGAAGCCGTGAAGGCGGAAGCGGTGAAGCCGGTCGCTCCGCGCGGACGCCGCAAGCCGGCCGCGCCGGACACCGAACCGGCCCATTGACCCGCACCGGCCCTGCGCGTTCCTACACACAGGGACGGATGTAGGGCCGGTTCGCCTCCCAAAGCTCGTCCAGGATCTTCACGGCAGCGTCGGTGGAAGTCACCACCGGGTCGATCAGGAGGGCCTGGAGCGCCAAGTCCTTCGAGGCGTGGACCGCGGCCTCGACGGAGAGTTGCTGCACGCCCGCCTGGACGTGCAGCAGTTTGGCAATCGGGTCGGGGAGGGGGCCGAGCGAGACCGGGTGAACGCCCGCCGCGTCGGCCAGCAGCGGCACCTCGACCGCCAGATCGGGCGGCAGGTTGGGGATGGCGCCCTGGTTGTAGACGATCCCCGACTCAATGAAGCGCTTCTGGTTGTGCAGCACCCCGGCGATGACCTGCACCGCCCGCTCGCCCCAGGATGGCTGCGTCCAGTCGTCGGGCACCGGCGTCGTCCCGGCAATGGTCCCGTCCATCAGCGCGTTGAGGATGCCGCGCCCGCGCTCGTCCTCGGCGAAGTCGAATCCATGCTCCCCGCCTTCCCAGCCGTAGGGGAGGTATTCGCCCATATGATCGTCGCTGCAGGTCGGCCACAGGCCGAAGCTGTTGAACAGGCGGCGGGTCAGCGGTGTGAAGGCCGGGTCGTGGGTCTTCTCCCGCTCGCGCAGCAGCGGGTAGAGGTCGCGCCCGCTCGCCTTGTCGCGGATGTGCATCAGCCATTGGAAGTGGTTCAACCCAGCGCCCCAGACCTCCACGTCCTTTTCGGCCATGCCGAGGATCTGGCAGATGAACCAGCGCGCCAGGAAGATGCCGTGGCACAGCCCCAGCGTCTTGACCTTGGTGTATTTTCCGAGGCCGAGGACGACGCGGCTTTCCGGATTCGACAGGTTGATGAACTGGGCGTCCGGGCACAGCTCCTCGATGTCGCGGGCGAAGTCGAAGATCAGGGGCAGGGTGCGCAGCGTGAAGAACAGGCCGCCGGGTCCGCCGTTCTCGCCCAGCGTATGGCGGATGCCATGCTTCTTCGGCACCTCGAAATCGAGCTTCCACAGGCGGTTGCGGTCGATGGCGACGGAGTTGACGACGAATTCCGCGCCTTGCAGGGCGGCGCGGCGGTCGGTGGTCTGTTCGATGATCAGGCCGGCGGCGCCCTTGGCGTTCAGCAGGCGGGCGAGCGCGGTCATGCGGTCGAGCGCCGCCGGGTTCGTGTCGACCAGAGTCAGGGTGCTGCCCGCCAGCTCCGTCGTGGTGAAGAGGTCGCGGTACATGCTCAGCCCGAAGGCCGCGCTGCCGGCGCCCAGGAAGACGATCTTAGTGGTTTTGGGAGTGGTAACAGCCATGGAATGCCTCCCGCCGGCGGGAATGCTGCTGTGCTGATTTGTCAGGGCAGCCGCTTTGGGTGAAGCATACACTTGTTAAGACGAAGAGACTATACCTGATGGTCAGAATAAGTGTGGTCGCCTCTTCGCTCGCGCAACATGACCTTCGCGCTCGCAACAGTGCGTCTGCAACATAATCACTTCAAGGGAGTCCCCGTCATGGCACTCATCACTTTTCCCAAGGGCTTCCTGTGGGGGGCGTCCACCGCGGCCTATCAGATCGAGGGGGCGATTCACGAGGACGGGCGCGGCCCCTGCGTGTGGGACACCTTCACCGACGCCGGGCGCATCCAGGATGGCAGCAGTGCCGCTGTCGCCTGCGACCATTACCACCGCTGGGCGGAGGACATCGCCCTGCTGAAGGACGCGGGATTCAACGCCTACCGCTTCTCCATCGCTTGGCCGCGCATCCTGCCGAGTGGGGCGGGGGCGATGAACGCGGCGGGGCTCGATTTCTACGACCGGCTCGTGGACGGGCTGTTGGCCGCCGGCATCCGGCCGATGGCCTGCCTGTACCATTGGGACCTGCCGCAGCCGCTGGAAGACCGCGGTGGCTGGCAGGGCCGGGAGGTCGTCGGCACCTTCGCCGACTACGCCCGCATCGTCGCCGCCCGGCTTGCCGACCGGGTGAAGGACTGGATGATGCTGAACGAGCCGAACGTGGTGGCCACCCACGGCTACGGCACCGGGGAGCACGCGCCCGGCCATAAGCTGGGTGAGGTCGGCATCCTGCGCGCGCTGCACCACCAGAATCTGGCGCAAGGTGCGGCGCTCCGCGCCATATCGGCGGAACATTCCGGCCTGACGCTCGGCACCGTCATCAACCTCCAGCCCTGCCGGGCTGAGAGCGACCGGCCGGAGGACATCGCGGCGGCGGCCCGCTGGGACGCGGTGTGGAACCGGGTGGCCCTGGACGGCGTGATGCGCGGCAAGATCCCCGATCTGATGGCCGAGCGGATGAAGGACTTCGTGCTGCCCGGTGATGAGGAGGCGATCCGCTTCCCCATCGACCTGCTGGGCATCAACTACTACTCGCGCATGACCATGAAGCACGAGACGGGCCATCCGTTCGACGTGTGGTGGGGCGACGCCCATTGCGACCGCTGGACCGCCATGGCTTGGCCGGTCCAGCCCGACGGGCTGTACGACCTTCTGATGGAGTTTAAGCGCGACTACGGCAACCCCGCCGTCTTCGTCGCGGAGAATGGTGCGGCCTATGACGACGTGGTGACGCCGGACGGGCAGGTACACGACGCGGAGCGCGTGGATTTCCTGCGCGACCATGTGGCGTCGGTCGGCCGCGCCCTGGCCGATGGCTGCAACGTGAAGGGCTATCTGTGCTGGAGCCTGCTGGACAATTTCGAATGGGCCTTCGGCCTGTCGAAGCGGTTCGGCATCGTTCGCGTCGACTATGACACGCTGGTCCGCACGCCCAAGGACAGCTACCGCTTCCTGAGCGCGGTGGCAAAGAGCGGGCGGCTTGATCTCGCGTGAAGAACAGGAGGGCAGGCTGCGCGGAGCGATGCTCCGTCAGCCTGTTCTTCTTGCGGAGAACGAAGATTTTTGATCATTGATGCTTTGAGATCTAATCATTAGAAATATAAGAGTTTCTTGTTAATTTACTCTTCACAATATTGGCTTCAGATGATCCGGTATCACACGCCATGCGTTCAGGATCATCGGAGGAAGCCATGGGAATTTCCGACGCTTCGGCATCCTTGTTCCAGGCCACCGCTGCGGCCTCCGTGCAGGCGAAACCCACCGCTGCGAAGAGCGGCGCCACGGACGGGACGGCACCGGCCGCCGCCTCCAAGAGTGACAAGGTTGATCTCAGCCATCTGGCGTCGGCGCTCAAGGGTGACGCGCTCGACCTGTTCACGAATCTCGCGGCGGAGGATCGGACCTCCCTGGGCAAACTCGTCTCCAGCGGGGCGATGTCGGCGGACGAACTCAACGACGCGCTGTCGTTCGCCCTGAAGTCGGAGCGCAAGAAGGCGTTCTGGCAATCCGCCAGGGGGGACGCCGAGGCTGGGCGCACCCCTGAAGGCGAGGCGCGGCAGCAGAAAATGCAATCCATCACGCAGCGCATGTTCTCCGAGACGGAAACCCGGCGCGCGGCCATGTTCGCGTCGGGCATGAGCATGGAGGACCGGATGGCTGCGACGGCTCAATTGGGCGAAGAGATGAGGGCGCTGCAGAACACGTATGACCAGTTGGCGGGGATCGGTAAACCGATGACCGCCTACACGCTGAAAGGAGGCGACGAGCGCTTCTTTGCGACGTCCAAGGAACAGGCGGCTGGGCAAAAGTTTGCGGATCTGGGATTCCAATCCGGCTCTTTCGACAAGGTGCTCTCGACGCTTGCCAAGGGGTTCGCCCAAAAATATGTGGCTGAAGAAGGTAAGAAGGAAATCACGATAGGATCTCCAATTAAGTAGACTTTTAGGTTTTCGTGATTGGTCTTTCAAAGTTTTGCAAAGAGCGCCTATGGAGTGATCGGCCGCCTGATCGTCAGTGTCTCTGAATTGTCACATCGGAGCCAAGCGGAAGCGGTGCTATCGACGGTGTCGTGTCATTACGGCGTCCGCCCATGCATTCCGTTGGAACTCACATCGCTTCAGGGTCCGGTGACGCCGAAAACGTCCGTGTGGCCGTCGTCGTGCCGACCTACAAGCATTCGGGCCTGCTGGTCGAGGCGCTGTCCACCGCGCTCGCCCAGGACACGGACTTCGCCTACGCCGTGGTCGTGGTCGACGACGGCTGCCCCTTCCCGGAGACCGGGCGGGTCTGCCTGGAATTCGCGGCGGCCCATCCGGGGCGGCTCTATTACCTGCACAAGCGCAACGCCGGGCTGAGCGCGGCGCGCAACAGCGGGATCGACTTTGCGCTGGACGCCTTTCCGGCGCTCGAGGCGGTCTATTTCCTCGACTCCGACAACCGCATCCGGCCCCATCTGCTGCAACGCATGCTGGACGCGCTGCGGGCGGCGGGACCTAAGGTCGGCTGGGCCTATCCGGACGTCGACAAGTTCGGCTTCTTCGAGTTCTGCGACATGTCCGGCGGCTATTCGCCGCTGGAGCATCTGTTCCGCAACGTCAGCGAGGCCGGCAGCATGGCGTCGCGCCGCCTGCTGGACAGCGGCGCCCGTTTCGACGAGGCGATGCGCCAGGGCAGCGAGGACTGGGAGTTCTGGCTGCAAGGGTTGGAGCGCGGCTTCCACGGCGTGCATGTGCCGGGCACCGGCTTCGGCTACCGCCGCCGCGGCGAGAGCATGCTGACCGAATCGGAGCGCGATTACCGCCCCATCCTGACTCACATCCAGAAGCGCCACCCCTCGCTGTTCGCGGTCCGGGCCGTGCTGCGGGCGGAGGCCGCCGTCGGCCGGCGCTACGCCGTTTACCTGCCCGACCGCGCCATCGTCCGCTGCGTCACCGACCCTGCGCTGGGCGAAGAGGACGTGCCGCTCGCCGACTTCGTGCGCCGCGCCCTGCGCGCGCCGGAGCGGCCCGGCTATGGGGAGTGCCCCGGCCTGCTGGCGGTGATGGACTCCGGTCTTTACGAGTTGCTGGCGCGCCATAGCCTGCTGCATGGCGCCCTGTGGGTCCTGGAGCGTGCGGCAGCCCAGGCGACCCTGGTGCGCGCCAAGGTAACGGCGCGGGCGGCGGAAAACGGCTGCGAACTGTCCTGGTCCGGGGTGCCTGTGGGGTTGCAGGCGGATGTGCCGTTTCCCCTGCCGGGCGGCGGGGCGGCGATGGCGATGCTGCCGACCGCGGCCCTGCTCGACCTCGTGCGGCGCCAACCGGCGGGTATTCCCTTGCTGGAACGGGAGCCTTGGAAGCCCTGCGCCGAGGCCCGGCTGAGCCTCACCCTGGCGCTGCCCGGCGCGGTGCAACCGCCGGCCGGCGCCGATGCCGCCCTGTCCGCGCTGCACGAGGCGATGGCCGCAGCGTGGTCACGGCCGTCCAACGGCGGCTGGGCGGCGGCACCCATCGACCGCTACCGCGCCGGGGTCGCCACGCCGGAGGATGTCTACCAGACGGTGCACCGGCTGCCCTCGGTGCTTCCGCTGCTTCCCCCCGCGGGACACCGGCGCTTGGCTGCGCTGGTGGCCGATCCCGCCGACGCGGGGGCGCTGGAGACCGCCGCCCGCATGGCCCGCTGGCTGGCCGGGAAGGGCTATGACGCGCATCTGGTGGCGCTGGGGAGCGGGGACCTGGCCCTGGCCGCGGTATTGGTCGAGGCGTTCGCGTCGGTCATCCCTCACCCGTCGCCGCTGGTGCTGCCGGAACGTCCGCTGACCCACCGCGACGCCTATCTGGGCACGCCGCTGCGTCCCTGGGATGCGGTGGAGGAGGATATGGCGGTCGGCACGTTGGCCGTCTTCGATCTGGTCGTGACCGTGCGGCACGGCGCGGCGCACCCGCTGATGGGCCGGCTGCGCGCGCTCGGCGTGACGGGCTGGGCGCTTCTGGGGGCGTCCACCCTCCCGGACGCGCCGTCCCTGGCCGACGCGGTCAACGGCTGCGCCGCCTTCGAGCACGCCTACCAGACTGTCGTGCCCCTCGACGCCCGGACCTTCCGCCTCTGCCAAGCGCTGGGATTCCCACCGGACAAGCTGCGGCGCTGGGAGGATGCGGCGGAGCCGGACACCGATCCCGACTGGACCGCCTGCGCGCCTTTGTCCTCGTGTCTTCCCGAAACCCCCGTGGCCGCCTGAGAAGGGTGTCATCGTCATGAAGCTCTCCGCCCCTGCGGCCCAGTTCGCCTCCCTCTACGACGGCACGCCGAAAATCATCGCCGTCGGCACCGACACGAGTTTGGAAGCGGGCACCGTGCCCTTTCGCCTGCTGCGGCTGGTCCGTCACGACGGCGGCTATCTGCTGCTGTCCGGGGACTCCAAGCCGGAGGAGGGCGAGGCGTTGCGCGCGCTGGCGATCCCGCCCGCCGCCGTCCGGGCGCTGTGGTCGGGCGACGAGGCGGCGCGGCGGGACGCCGAGCGGCTGCTCGGCTGGTGGGAGGAGGCCGGCGGGCCGGACAGCGCGCCACCGCAGATGACGGGCGATGCGTCCGCACTGCTGCGTGGCCTGCTGGGGCAGGCTTTCGGAGAAATCGACGGGCTGCACCGCCGCAACGCCGGCCTTCAGCAGACCTTGTCCACCCTCCGGGAGGAGTGGGGCCGTTCCGCCCGCCTGCCGCCCGAGGCGGTGGAACTTCTGGATGCCCTGCGCCTCAGCCCGCCGCGGCTGGTCTTCGCCTCGCCGCGCCCGGTGGGAGCGCTGCCGGTGCCGCTGCGCCATGGCCGGAACACCGCGGGAGCGGCTGAAATCGTGCAGCGCCTGCCGGCGGGTGCGCGGGGGCTGGTGGGACTTGACCTGCATCTCGACCAAGCGCCGAAGGGAAGCGGGGCGCTTGCCGTTGCCCTGGCCGGGGCGGAGACCGGCGAGACCCTTGCGGAATGGAGGCTGTCCTTCGGTGATCTGCGGTCCGGCTGGCTGTCGCTGCGCCTGCCCGCCGCCTCCACCCGGATGGATCGGCTTCTCGACCTGCGGATCGGCGCCATCGGGGTGGTGACGGAGGCGCCGCGCCTGTCGTTGGCCCAGGCCGGTCTGCTCGACGAATACGCCGTCGCGCCGCCGGCCCGTGCCGTCGGGCAACCGGCCATGCTGGCGCTGCGGCTGTGGGGTGGGCTGCCGGGGCTGGACTATGGCCCGGCGGCGCATCTGGCGCCGCATCCCGCGCCGGACCGTATGGTCTGGCCGCTGACCCAGCCGGTGCTGGCGCAACTGCGCAAGGGCCGCGAGTTCGAGGCGACCTTTCCCTGGTTCGGCCTGCTGCGCGGCGGGCGCGTCCTGCTCCACCCGCTCCATGGCGTCGTCACGGCGGCCCACATCCCGCTGGACGAGGTTCCGGGCGCCGTGGCGGTGCGGGCGCGGGCGGTGATCGACGACCCGCGCTGCCGCACCGCCATCGCCTGCAAGCTGGTGGTGGCACCGCCGTCGCTGACGGTGGACGAGGCGGAACGGGAGGAGGGCATCCTCGCCTCCAGCGGCTGGACGGTGCTGGAGGAGCCGCGCCGTCCGCTCGACCTGTCGGCGGCCCTGGCGGCGCCCTGGTCGGGGCCGATGGCGCTCCATCTTTTCACCGACATCCCGGACCGCGGCCACGGCCTGTACGGACGCACCATCTTTTCCGATTTCGAAGTGGAGATCGATTCCCGCACCGCCTGGGCCAACCCGCCCGCGCTGCCGGTGATGGACGGGGTCGCCGCCACGCCGTGACGGGCTATGACCTTGTGGCGGTGCACCATCCTTTGGTGCATTGCGGGGCAAGCTGTTGGTAATAAACTGTTCGTTAGGGTAAAGGAGGTCTTGCTTCAAGCCCAGGGGGTGGAAGGGCCATGTCGATCGCGTCCAGGACGCCGGACCGGTCCGGCTTCACCCGCCGTTTCCTTCATCTTGCCGGTGGCTTCTGGTCGGGTGGCCCCCGCTCGGCCGGGCGGAACTGGACGGTGTGGCTCCTCGCCGGGGCGCTGGGGCTTCTGACGGTCGGGCAGGTGGTGGTTCCCATCCTGCTGAACTTGTGGAGCCAGCATCTGTTCGACGCGCTGGAGCAGCGCTCCATGGACCGCTTCGTGCTGATGATCGCGGCGGCGGGCGGGATCATCCTGTTCAACATCGTCAACACCATCCTGCATCTGCGGGTGAAGCGCCGACTGCAGCTGGGTTGGCGGACATGGCTGACGCAGAAGCTGCTGGGCGATTGGCTGACGCGCGGCCGGCAGCATCAGGTGACCTACCTGCCCGGCGACCACGACAACCCGGACGGGCGCATCGCCGAGGACATCCGCATTGCCACCGAGGCGGCGATCGATCTCGCTCTGTCGCTGTCCTATTGCGCGCTTTTGCTGATCAGCTTCACCAACATCCTGTGGCGGCTGTCCGGTTCGCCGGAGGTGACGCTGGCCGGAAGCACCGTCCATGTGCCGGGTTATCTGCTCTACATCGCGCTGGTCTACGCGGCCGTCGGGACAAGCATCGCCCTGTTGATGGGAAAGCCGCTGGTGAGGGCGGTGAACCGCCGGCAGGGGCACGAGGCCTCCTTCCGCTTCGGCCTTGCCCGCGTGCGCGAGAACGCGCAGGACGTGGCGCTCCTGCATGGGGAGTCGGGTGAACGCGACCGGTTGGCCGTGCTGTTCGGCGGGGTGCAGCGGGGCTGGAACGGCCAGACGCACGCCCTGTCCAACATGATGGTCTTCAGCGCCGCCTATTCGGTGCTGTCCGCCGTATTCCCGATCCTGGTCGCTTCGCCCAGCTACATCGCCGGGGCCATTTCGCTCGGCGTGCTGATGCAGACGGCGCAGGCTTTCCAGCAGACGGTGGGCGCCCTGTCCTGGCCCATCGACAACCTTGCCCGCGCGGCGGAATGGAAGGCGTCGGTGGAGCGTGTGCTGGGCCTGCACGAGGCGCTCCAGCGCCTGGACCGCGAGATCGACGGGCAGGGAACGGAGCGCATCACCGTGGAGCGCAGCGATGGCGAGCATTGCCTGAGCTTCCGCGGGCTGTCCATTGCCGAGCCGGACGGGCGGCGCGTGGTGGAACCCTTCGATCTGGAGATCCACCCCGGCGAGCGCGTGCTGATCGTCGGCGACGCGGCGGCGGCGGTCCGGCTGTTCCGGGCCTGTCTCTTATACACATCTCCGAGCCCACGAGACTATAAC
>NZ_JAUQTX010000168.1:0-15520 GCF_059803775.1 Azospirillum sp. UFLA03-27
TGCTGGACGATGCCGTAATATTCGGGGGCGGTGTAGGCGTCGACCTCCCGCGCGCCGTACATGGACAGCACCATGTCGCCGGAGTTCCAGTAGCTGAACAGGTTCATGCCCAGCGCCATGACGAAGGCGATCATCATGCCGCCCTTGCCGCCGATCAGATAGCCGATGCCCATGAACAGGGCGGTCAGGCCGGCGAGGAGGATGGTGGTCTTCACATAGCTGGTCATGGCGGTGTTCCGGGCGATCTTCTGGACGGTTTCACTGTTGGTTGAACGAGACGGCCCCGGCGGGGCTTTCCGCGGGGCTTGTCTGGTGATATGGGCTTGGCGGAAGGCATCGTTCAAGATGGCCAAGCACCGCACCCGACCCCAGAGGACGGCCATGACCGAGACGAAGACCACCGGCCCGGCACCGGAAAACGCCACGAAGCCCGACGCCGAAGCGACCCCCGAAACCGGCGCCAAAGGACCCGAGCAGATGCCCGGCGAGATCGGCGGTCCGCAGGGACCGGAGCCGACCCGCTTCGGCGATTGGGAGTTCAAGGGCCGCTGCTCGGACTTCTAAGCCGGCGCTGCTAGGACCAATCACCTGAACACCACCGCTCCGAAATTGAATACATAGGAAACCAAGATTAAATACCTAGGCTGTGCTTGATGCGCTCCTATTCGCGCGCTACTCTGTGACCGGTTCACCCCTTCGCGAACCGGTGTCCGGGGAGGTCGCGCCGTGGGATCGCCCAAGTTCATCACCCCATGCCCGCCCCGCTCCGCCGGGATATGGCTGGCATTTCTCTCCGCATTGCTGGCCGGCACCGTCCAGGCCGCTCCGCCCGCCCTGCCCGGCCCGATCCCGGCGGAGGTGCTGGAGGTTCTGGACGGCGACACGCTGCTGGTGCGCGCCACCATCTGGCTGGGGCAGGTGGTGGAAACCCATGTCCGGGTGGACGGCCTGGACGCGCCGGAGATGCGCACCCGCTGCCCCCGCGAGCGGGAACTGGCGGAAACCGCCCGCGACCACGCGCGCCGTCTGATCGGGGCCGCCCCGGTGCGGCTGCTCGACGTCCAGCCCGACAAATATGGCGGGCGGGTGCGCGCCCGCGTGCTGACCGGCGGAGGCACCGACCTGTCGGCCGCGCTGATCGAAGCGGGGCTCGCCCGTCGCTATCACGGCGAACGGCGCCAACCCTGGTGCGACGGGACGGGCATGGGCTAACCCGGCTCCACCAAAGGATGATTCGGGAACCCGCCGTCTCGCTCCGCTGTTGCCCCTCCCACCAAGGAGGAGAGCGAACCATGACGACCCAGGCCTCGTCTTACGTCCCCGGCGCCATCGCCTTGCTGGCCGCCAGCCTCGCCCTGTCCGGAGCCGCCGTGGCGCAGGACGCCAAGACGATGGAGGGCGGTCTCGGCGCCGCACCGCCGTCCCAGGGCGAAGCCTGGATGGAATCGACCGGCGCCCAGGACCCGACTTTGGGCGAGCGCCGCACCGAGAAGCAGAAGAACGCGGCGGAGACCCGCGCGCAGGGCCGCATCGGCTCCGTCCCCGACGCGGCGAGCGGCGAGTCCGGCCTGAAGCCCGGCACCGCCGAAGCCATGAAGACCCAATCTGGCAGCGGCGCGTCCGGCGGATCGGACACCGCTCCCAGATAACGGCCCCAAAACGAAACCGGGGGCCGCGAAGGCCCCCGGTCCGCAGACAAACCCCGATGAACGCCGCGATCAGGCGTTGTTCATGCGGTTCTCGATCAGGTCGGTCACGACGGTCGGATCGGCCAGCGTCGAGGTGTCGCCCAGGCTGTCGTGCTCGTTCGCGGCGATCTTGCGCAGGATGCGGCGCATGATCTTGCCCGAACGGGTCTTCGGCAGGCCCGGCGACCACTGGATCAGGTCCGGCGAGGCGATCGGGCCGATCTCCTTGCGCACCCAGGCCACCAGTTCCTTGCGCAGCTCCTCCGTCGGGCTTTCCCCGGCGTTGAGCGTGACGTAGGCGTAGATGCCCTGGCCCTTGAGGTCGTGCGGGTAGCCGACGACGGCGGCCTCGGCCACCTTCGGGTGGGCGACCAGCGCGCTTTCCACTTCCGCCGTGCCCATGCGATGGCCCGACACGTTGATCACGTCGTCCACGCGGCCGGTGATCCAGTAATAGCCGTCCGCGTCGCGGCGGCAGCCGTCACCGGTGAAGTAGTAGCCCGCGAAGGTCGAGAAGTAGGTCTGGACGAAGCGCTCGTGGTCGCCGAACACCGTGCGCATCTGGCCCGGCCAGCTGTCGGCGATGCACAGGTTGCCTTCCGTCTCGCCGTCCAGCTCCTTGCCGTCGTTGTCCACGACGACCGGCTTGACGCCGAAGAAGGGCTTGGTCGCCGAACCCGGCTTCTGGCCGATGGCGCCCGGCAGCGGGGTGATCAGGATGCCGCCGGTCTCCGTCTGCCACCACGTGTCGACGATCGGGCAACGGCCGTCGCCGACGACGTTGTAGTACCACAGCCAGGCTTCCGGGTTGATCGGCTCGCCCACCGAACCCAGGATGCGCAGCGAGGACCGGGAGGTCTTCTTCACCGGACCCTCACCCTCGCGCATCAGCGAGCGGATGGCGGTCGGGGCGGTGTAGAAGATGTTGACCTTGTGCTTGTCCACCACCTGCCAGAAGCGGGAGATGTCCGGATAGGTCGGCACGCCTTCGAACATCAGCGTGGTGGCGCCGTTGGCCAGCGGGCCGTAGACGATGTAGCTGTGGCCGGTGACCCAGCCCACGTCGGCGGTGCACCAGTAGACCTCGCCGTCCTTGTAGTCGAAGACGTACTGGTGGGTCATCGACGCGTAGACGAGATAGCCGCCGGTGGTGTGCAGCACGCCCTTCGGCTTGCCGGTCGAGCCCGAGGTGTAGAGGATGAACAGCGGGTCCTCCGCGCTCATCTCCTCCGGCGGGCAGTCGGCGGAGACCGAGGCGATCTCCTCGTGGTACCAGAGGTCGCGACCCTCGGTCCAGGCGACGTTGCCGCCGGTGTGCTTGACGACCAGCACATGCTTGACGCCCGGCGCCGCGGCGACGGCCTTGTCGGCGTTCGCCTTCAGCGGAACCTTGCGGCCGCCGCGCAGACCCTCGTCGGAGGTGATGACGAAGTGGCTGTCGCAGTCGACGATGCGGTCCTTCAGGCTGTCCGGCGAGAAGCCGCCGAACACGATGGAGTGGATGGCGCCGACGCGCGCACAGGCCAGCATGGCGTAGGCGGCCTCGGGGATCATCGGCAGGTAGATGGTGACGCGGTCGCCCTTCTTGACGCCGTTCTTCTTCAGGACGTTGGCGAGGCGGCAAACCTGCTCGTGCAGTTCCTTGTAGGTGATGTGCTTGGAAACGCCCGGATCGTCGCCTTCGAAGATGATGGCGGTCTGGTCGCCGCGCGTCGCGAGGTGGCGGTCGACGCAGTTGGCGGACACGTTCAGCGTGCCGTCGTAGAACCACTTGATGTGGACATCGCCGGTATAGCTGACGTCCTTCACCTTGCTGTAGGGCTTGATCCAGTCGATGCGCTTGCCCTGCTCGCCCCAAAAGGCTTCCGGATCGTTGATCGATTGCTCGTACAGGCGGGCGTAGGCGGCTTCGTCCACGTAAGCGGTCTTGGCGATTTCCTGCTTAACAGGAAAAAACGAATTGTCGGACATTGGCTCGCGATTCCCCCGTAGTGCTTCTGGTTACGCCCTGAAGGGCTGTTGGGGAGCGGTTTCCGGCCGCCCCTGTTGCGGGACATTATCCACACAAGTTCCCGTCACCACAAGCAGAACGGCTGATTGTCCGCCCCCTCCATCGGGGCTTTCCGTTCCACTTTGTTGCAGCGCACCGCCCGTTCTTTTGAATTCACCGGCTTCCGCGGCGACACGACAGCGCGACTATTTGTCGCGCATAGCACGAAAGCATGAGAACGCCCCGCGGAGGGGCGCTTAACCCGGTCTTAACCGCCTCATCGTTAGCGTGCATGCTGTTCACCCAACAGCAGGGCACCGGAATGGCCAGCACGACCAACGCGGACGGCACCACCGGAAACGGCACGACTGGCGGCGGCGGCGGACAAGGCATAGAACCGGGCATGGAACTGGCCGGGCGCCTGTCGGAGATGGGCAGCCGCACCAGCCTGATGGTGATCGACGCTGCCCTGCGCACGGCGTCGCTGGCCGAGTTGGAGGCGTCCGGTTCGGCCGCCCTGGCCCCGTTCGGCGAAGACGCGGGCTTCGCCGGAGCCGCGGCGGAGATGCAGGCGCTGGCCCGCCGGATGCTTCAGGCCACGCAGGATTTCCAGGCGGCCATCTGCGAACCGGCGGACTGATCCGCCGCCGCAGACGGCCGCGTTCTCGACAGATCCAAGGAACCGTCAGGCCTCGATCCCGGCCAGCGCGCAGACATGCGCCCATTCCGCATCCGACACCGGGCAGACCGACAGGCGCGACTGCTTGACCAGGGCCATGCCCTGAAGCAGCGGGTCGGCCTTCATCGTCTTCAGCGTGACCGGCGTCTTCACGGGCAGCAGCGCCCGCACGTCGACCATGCCGAAGCGGCCCGCCTCGTCGCTCGGGTCCGGGTAGTACTCCCGCGCGATCTCGACGACGCCGACCACCTCCAGCCCCTCGTTCGAGTGGTAGAAGAAGGCCCGGTCGCCGACCTTCATGGCCTTCAGGTTGTTCGACGCCTGATGGTTGCGCACGCCGTCCCAATGGGTGGTGCCGTCGGCGACCATGCGCTCCCACGAATATTTGAAGGGCTCCGACTTCAGAAGCCAGCGGGCCATCGCCGTCCGCCCCCCGATCAGGACTTCGGGTAGACCCGGCGCCACGCCCGGATCTCCACGCTCTCGAACAGCCCGGCCTGGGCGTAGGGGTCGTTGGCGGCGAAGTCCTTCGCGGCGGCCTCGTCGGCGCACTCCACGATCAGCAGGCTGCCGGCCATGCCCTGGCCATCGTCGGACAGCAGCGGGCCGGCGGCGAACAGGCGGTCGGCGTGCGCTTCCAGATAGGCCAGATGGGCGGGGCGGTTGTCGGTCCGCACCTGGGCGGCGCCGGCCTTGTCGGTGCAATGGAACATGTAGAGCATGGCTTGGGTCTCCCGTTCGGTTGGGCGGGAGCCTAGCGCAGCCGCGACCGCCGCGGAAGGTGCCGCGACGCGCGGCCTTTCCGCGGCGGTGGTGTCAGCGATGCAGCCAGAGGAAAGGGGCGCGCAGCGCCACCGGGCGGCTCACCGTGCGTCCGTCTCCATGGCTCACCGTCCCGGCAAAGAAAAAGCCCCTTCCCGGCGGACCGGGAAGGGGCTTTCTGTTGATGCGACCGGGACCGCCGTCGCGGTCCGAAGCGAAGCACGACCCGCTTCAGGTCGCTCCCTGGGGGGCGATCTGGCCTCCGGGCGCGACGCCCGGCTGGCCGGTGACCGGCTCCGTCGCATGATGGGCGATGGCCGTCGGAGCGGACTCCGGGCTCATCAGCGACATGCTGACGGTCGGGGTCTTCCATTCCAGGCTGTCGAAGGCGCCGCAATGGCCGCACAGGCCGCCCCAGCTCGGGCTGACCGCGTTGCAGGCGGTGCAGGTCCAGGCCGCGTCCGCCGGGGCGTTCGCCGCCTGAGCCAGCCAGGCGCGGGCCGCCTCCTCGTCCTGCCGCTCCGCCCGCTCCAGCTCGGCCAGGAGCTGGAAGACGCGGCGGGAGGGCCGCATCTCCAGCGCCTTGGTCAGATGGGCGCGGGCCTCGCCCCACAGCTGGGCGTCGAGGGCGGCGCGGGCCACGGCGAGCAGCGACTCGACGTCGTTGGGGGCGTGGTTGCGCAGCTTCTCAAACATCTTCACCCGGGTCATCGGGTCGTAGCTGGAAACCACCTCCCGGTAGGCCGAGGTCAGGTCCGGGTGCGGGTTGACGCGCCAGCAGCGCTCAAGGGTCTTGGCGGCGTTCTTGTGCTTGCCGATGGCCATCTGCAGCCGGGCCGCGCGGGCCGCCGCCGGGACGAAGCCGGACAGCAGGTCGTGCGCCGCCTGGGCGTGCGAGAGGGCCGAGTCGGACCGGCCGCGGCGCTCCGCCTCGAAGCTGCGCTCCAGAAGCAAGGTGGCGCGATGGCGGCGGCCATCGTCGGGGTTGATGGCGCCGGCCTGGACAGCCTGCTGCAGCGTGCCTTCCGCCGCCGCCCATTCGCCCGAGCGGGCTTCCAGGTCATACAGCGTGCCGAGCAGCCAGGGCGTGTTGGGCTGGAGCGACTGGGCGCGGCGGGCGAGGTGCAGCGCCTCCACCCGGTCACCGGCCTTCAGCGACTGCGTCAGCAGGCCGCGCAGGCCGAGGAAGGCGGTCTCCGGCCGGTCGAGCATGGCGGTGAAGTATTCCTTCGCCGCGCGGTCGTCGCCCTGGAGCTGGGCGGCCTGGGCCGACAGCAGCATGGTCAGCGGCGGCTCGTTGAGCAGCCCGTCGGCCTTGCGCGCCATCTTGCGGGCGGTCGTCGCGTCGCCGGCGGCGACGGCGACCATGCCGCGGGTCAGCGCCTGATAGCCGCGCTCGCGCCGGCGCGACCGGCGGTAGCGGCCGAAGTTGCGCGGCGCGCCGAGGATGGCGCGGCCCAGCCGGTAGAGGACGATGCCCGCCGCCAGGGCGGCGACGCCGATCAGGATGGCGATGCCGAAGCCGGTCTCGACGACGTAGCCCTGCCAGTTGATGGCGACGGTGCCGGGGTGGTTGGCCAGCCAGACCGCGATCGCGACGACGATGGCGACCTTGATGATGAACCAGATGGCGCGTGTCATTGGGCCGCTCCCTTGACCCCGGCGGACTGCGACAGCAGGCCGATGGCGCGGTTGGTGAGCTGCTGGCCGGCCTCGTTGGCGGCCAGACGGGCCTTGGCGTCGGCGATCCACGGGGCGGCGACCTGCGCCGCCGGACCCTTAAGGGCCGCCAGCTCCTTGACCGCGCCGCCGAGGTTGCCGGCCTGAAGGGCGGCCTCGGCGCGGGCGACCACCGCCGAGGCGCCGTCGCCGACCGCGTCGCCGCCCGAGCGGCGGACGGTGACCAGCGTGGCGATCTTGCCGGTGACCTGCTCCACCCAGTCGTTGCCCTCGCCCTGGTTGTCGGCGCGCACGATGTCGGACGCCATGGCGGAGAAGCGGTCGGTGAGCTGCGGCTGCGTCGGCACGCCCTTGGCGGCGTAGCCGGCCACGGCCTCCAGCGGCTGCGTCACCTGGGCGTCGCCCGACGCCACGGCGCGGACGGCCTGGAGTTCCTGCTGGAACGGCTGCCCGGCGGCCAGGGCGGAGCGGAGCTGCCCGGCGGCGAGCACCAGCGTCTGGGCGGCGGTGGCGGCGTCGCGGCGGGTTTCCACCGCCTGGTTGACGGCGGCCAGTTCCTGCTTCAGCGCGTCCACATCCTGGCGGATCTGCCCGGCGGCCTGGGCCTCGCTGCCCACCGCGTCGACGCGCTGCTGGACCTGGCCGAGCTGCTCGGTCAGCTGGGCGATGCGCGGGTCGGGCTCGGCCGGGGCGGCGGAGGCGGCGGAGGCGGCGGCCTGCGGACGCTCCTCAAGCTGCTGGATGCGGGCGGTGAGCTGGCCGACGGCGTTGTCCAGCGTCTGCTGGTCGATGCCGGCGGCGGCGGCGTTGCCCTCGGCCGGGGCGGCGGGGCGCTGCTCCAGCTTGGCGAGGCGCTCGGACAGCTGCTGGATCTGGTTGCGCAGGGCCGGGTCGGGCTGCGGCGCGGGCGCCGTGGCGGCCGGACCGGTCGCGGGACCGCCGGCGGTGGGCCAGCCGGGGACGCGCGGGCCCCACCAGGGCTGCGACAGGGCGGCGGCGCCGACCAGCAGGGCGATCAGCGAGACGGCGGTGGCGAAACCGGCGCCGGACTTGCGCTCCTCGCGCGGCGCCTCGTAGCGCGGCGGCTCATAGGAGGAGGCGGTGTAGGCGGGGGACTCCACCGGGGGCGGCGTCTCGCCCTTGATCGCGTCGGACTTGAAAGGATCGGCCTTGAAGGAATCGGCAGCGACCGAGTCGGTCTTGGCCTCCTCGATCCGGGTCTCCTCGCCCTTGATCGTCTCGGCCTTCACTTCACCGCCGAGCAGCGTGTCGGCGGCACCCGGAAGGGTATCCGCGACGGGCGGCAGGGTGGAGGGCGGCAGGTCCGTGGCCGGGACCGGGCCACCGCCCGGCAGGGTGTCGGCCCCCGGCAGGGTGTCCTCAGTCTTGTGGGACTCGGTTTGGGCGGGCTCGGTCTTGAACGGCTCGGCGCTCCCGGGGAGAGAGACTGCCGGCGCGATGACGGCGGCGTCCGGCGGCAGCGGCATCACCGAGCCGGCGGCGTCGGGAGCGTTGCGGTCCTCGCTCGGCGTGGCGGCTTCCAGGTCGGCTTCGCTCAGCTTGATCCGGTGCTTGGCGGCGGAGGTGCGGAGGTCAGCGTGGCGGGCCAGCGGAATGGCGCCGCGCTTCTTCCAGCCCTGCACCGTGGTGACCGGGATGTCCAGCTTGTGGGCCATGGGGCGGATGCCGCCGAAGCGTTCGATGATGCGTTCGACGGCGGGGCCGCCGGAAAGCTGGTTTTGGTCGGGCGTCTGGTTCTGGTCGGACGGCGTGTGGCCGTTCGGGTCAGCCTCGTGTTCGGAGCCTGGGCGAGAGGTCATTGGGTGCCTTCTGGTCGCAGTTGTTCTCAACGAACGCCACACAAGCCCCCAAGCGGATGCGCTCAAGCCCGGCCCGTGCCGCCGGATGGTTCCGGCAGCAGGCCGAGCAGAGAGTCCTGCTCCGGCCGTGGCGCCACCCGTACGTTCTGCCACGGTGTCACTCCCAGCTCACCGTACGCGCGGGCAGCCTCCGCGACCGCGGGGCTGAGGCAGAGCGCGTCCACTGTACGACAGCGGTCGATGAGCCCGGCCTCGGCGACAAGCCTAACAAACGAACGGGCGGTACGGGGAGAGAAAAACAACACGGCGTCCAGTGTTCCCGTACGCAACAGCGCCGCCGTGCCGTCCGACAGCCGCACGCTCGGAACGGCGTCGTACAGCGTTTCCCGCAGGATGGAAAATCCGGCCTCGCCCAGCAGCGCCGAGAGGTCGCCGGCGAGCTTGGTTCCTGCGACATGAAGTAGCGGACCCGCCGCTGCGGTGCAGCGTCGGCGCACCAGATCGGCCAGTGCGTACACGTCGCCGGACGCGCTTTCCACCCGCGTGAAACCGGCCGCGCGGGCGGCGGTCGCGGTGGCGTCGCCGACCGCATAGACCGGACGGTCAAGCCGGCTCGTACGTCTGGTGTAGCCCCGTACGCCGTTTGCGCTGGTGAAGAGGAGGGCCTGTACGTTCCCCACGTCCGGCTCCGGCCCGTCCAGCCAGCGGATGTCCAGCATCGGTTCCACCGACACGACGAATCCCAGCGCGCGCAGACGGGCCGCCAGCGGCTCGGAATCCTCCGCCGGACGGGTGACCAGGAGGTGGGGGCCCGCCATCGCCGGCCGCCCGTCAGCTCTTGAAGAAGTCGGGCGGCAGGACCGCCTTGATCTCCGCACCGGCGTCGGCGCCGATGACGGCGGCATCGCTTGCGTTGCCGCTGCGCTCCGCCCGGAAGACCTGCCGCCCGTCGTTGGACAGCACCTTGGCCTTCAGGTGCAGCCGGTCGCCGTCCAGCGTCGACAGAGCGGCGATGGGGGTGCGGCAGGAGCCGTCGAGCATGGCGAGCAACGCGCGCTCCGCCGTCACGCGGGCCGCGGTGGCGACGCAGTTCAGCGGGGCGAGCAAGGCGCGGGTGGCGTCGTCGGCGCTGCGGATCTCGATGCCGATGGCGCCCTGGGCGACGGCGGGAAGCATTTCGTCATGCTCCAGCACGGCGGTGATGCGGTCGGTCAGGCCGAGCCGGCGCAGCCCGGCGAGTGCCAGCAGGGTGGCATCGACCTCCCCGGCCTCCAGCTTGGCGAGGCGCGTCTGCACGTTGCCGCGGAAGGGCACGACCTTGAGGTCGGGCCGCCGCTCCAGGATCTGGGCCTGACGGCGCAACCCGGCGGTGCCGACGACGGAGCCGGCGGGCAGCGTGTCCACCGTGTGTCCGCCGCGCGAGAAGAAGGCGTCCCGCGTGTCCTCGCGCGGCAGGAGCGTGGCGATCTCCAGCCCCTCCGGCATCCAGGTCGGCACGTCCTTCATCGAATGGACGGCGAGGTCGGCGCTGCCTTCCAGCAGCGCGTCCTCCAGTTCCTTGGTGAACAAGCCTTTGCCGCCGGCCTCGGCCAGCGTGCGGTCCAGGATGCGGTCGCCGGTCGTCTTGAAGACGACGATCTCGATGGCGCCGGGGGCGGCCAGATGCGGGTGCGCCGCGATCAGCCGGTCGCGGGTCTCGTGGGCCTGCGCCAGCGCCAGCGGGCTGCCGCGCGTGCCGATGCGGAGCGGTTGGGTCATGAGGCCAGTGTTCTAGGCGATCCACCGCGGTTTGCAAGCCCTGGTGACGGGCGTGCTACTCTTTGGTGAAACACTTTGCGGCGCGTCTTAGGATACGCGCCGCGCCGTGACGATCATGCGGCGGCTGTCCACCGTCCAGGCGGCGTCTTCGAAATCGCCGGCCAGCCGTTCGATCGCGAAGCCGGCGCTTTCCAACATCAGCTCCAGCTCGTAGCGGAAGATCATCCGCCAGGTGAAGCCGTATTCGGTCACCACGATCTTGCCGTCCGGCAACAGCTCGTCGTACCAGCCGTGGATGCGCTGGCACTGCCCCTCGTCGAGGCGGGAGGCCATCGTGTTGCGGATGTAGCTGTTGCCGTTGTGCGGGCTGCGCCGCGGCTCCGACGGGCTGGGCTTCGTCTCGGCGTCCATCGGCAGCGTCAGCGGATTCATCACGTCCAGCGCCAGCGTGCCGCCCGGCGCCAAATGGGCGGCGGCGGCGGCCAGCGCGCGGCGCTCCGCCGCCAGTTCCGGGATCAGCATCAGCACGTTGAAGGGAATGACGGCGAGCCGGAAGTCCCGCATCGGCAGATCGAGCGCTGTGGCATCCTGCCGCACCGGATGGACGCGGGCCTGCACCTCCGGCGCCTCGCGCGCCAGCTTCGCGCCGAGCTGGTCGAGCATGGCGGCGGAGACGTCCACCGCCCACACCTCGTGCCCGGCGCGGGCCAGCGGGATGGTCAGGCGCCCGGTGCCGCAGCCGATCTCAAGGACCGGGCCGCCGGTCTCCGCCGCGCGCTCCTTGTAGAATGGCACGTCGCCCAGCATGCCGAGGCGGGCCAGCGTCGCGGCGTGATCCGCCCGCGCCTCCCCGATCTCCAGCGACGGATAGTCGCCGTCGTAATAGACGATGCTGGCGTCGTCGTCGGGGACGTCTTTGTTCATGGAGGGCGAAACCCTGAAGAATCCGGGTCAAGACCCTATACCAGAGCGGTGGAGACGGCTAGTTTGACGGCCATCATGATCGTTCTTGGAATCGAAACGAGCTGCGACGAGACGGCGGCGGCCATCGTGACCGACGCGCGGGAGATCCGCGCCGACGTGGTGCTGTCGCAGCTGGACGACCACACGCCCTATGGCGGGGTGGTGCCGGAAATCGCCGCGCGCGCCCATCTGGAGCATTTGGACGGGCTGATCCGCCGCGCCATGGCCGACTCTGGGCTGGGCTTCGCCGACATCGACGCCGTGGCGGCGACCGGCGGGCCGGGGCTGATCGGCGGGGTGATCGTCGGGGTGATGACCGCCAAGGCCATCGCCGCGGCGCGCGGGCTGCCCTTCGTCGCGGTGAACCATCTGGAAGGCCACGCGCTGACCGCCCGGCTGACCGACGACGTGCCCTTCCCCTACCTGCTGCTGCTGGTGTCCGGTGGGCACTGCCAGCTTCTGGTGGTCGAGGGGGTGGGCCGGTACCGGCGGCTCGGCACCACCATCGACGACGCGGTGGGGGAGGCGTTCGACAAGACGGCCAAGCTGCTCGGCCTCGGCTATCCTGGCGGACCGCTGCTGGAGAAGGCGGCGGCGCTGGCGACGAATCCGGGCCGCTTCGACCTGCCGCGCCCGATGGTCGGTCGCCCCGGCTGCGACTTCTCCTTCTCCGGCCTGAAGACCGCGGTGCGGCGCCACGTCGAGGAGTTGGGGATGCCCCTGTCCGGGGAGGATCAGGCCGACCTCGCCGCCGCCTTCCAGACCACGGTGGCCGAGGTGATGGCCGACCGCTGCGCCCGCGCCATGCGCCAATTCAAGGAGATGCACCCGCAGGGCGGCGCCCTGGTGGTGGCCGGCGGCGTGGCGGCCAACAAGACGCTGCGCGCCCGCCTGCAAAAGCTGGCCGACCGCGAGGGCATGCCCTTCATGGCGCCGCCGCTGCGGCTGTGCACCGACAACGCGGCGATGATCGCCTGGGCGGGGATCGAGCGCTTGCGGCTGGGCCAGACCGACCCGCTGGACTTCGCGCCGCGCCCGCGCTGGCCGCTCGATCCGACCGCAAAGCCGGCCATCGGCAAGGCCGGGGTCGGCTCCGGCGTGAAGGCGTGAGGATGATTCCGGCATGGCTCTGACCTTCCGCACCGCCGGGCGCGACGACGTGCCGGAGATCGTCCGGCTGACCGCCGACGACGCCCTGTCCACGGCCGGCGACGTCTACAGCGATCCGCTGGACCCGCTCTATTGGGACGCCTTCGACCGCATGGCGGCGCAGCCGGGCAATTCCATCGTGCTGGCGGAACGGGACGGGCGGATCGTCGGCTGCTTCCAGTTCACCGTCACCCACGGGCTGGCCCGCCGGGGCGCGGCGCGGGCGACGGTGGAGGCGGTGAAGGTGGACAGCGCGCTGCGCGGCCAGGGGATCGGCAGCGCCATGATGCGGCACGCCATCGCGCTGGCCCGCGCCGAGGGCTGCGTGATGGTGCAGCTGACCAGCCAGACCCGGCGCACCGACGCCCACCGCTTCTATGAACGGCTGGGCTTCCGGGCGAGCCATGTCGGGATGAAGCTTCTGCTGACACCGGAGACTTGACCGTTCGGGTTGCGGACGGGGGACGCTCCGCCTAAACAGTCGGCCAAATCCTTCAAGCGAGAACAGTGGAACGGGGGGCATCCATGGCGGCAACGGACTTCCGGCGCATCGGCGTGATCGGCGGCGGGGCCTGGGGCACGGCGCTGGCTCTGGCGGCCCTGCGCGCCGGGCAGGAGGCCCTGCTGTGGGCGCGCGAGCCGGCGGTGGTCGAGTCGGTCAACACCGCGCAGGAGAACCGCGACTATCTGCCGGGCGTGACCTTGCCCGCGGAATTGCGCGCGACCGGCGATCTGGCCGAGGCCGCCGCCTGCGACGCCATCCTTCTGGTGACCCCGGCCCAGCATCTGCGCAGCGCCTGCGCCGGCCTCGCCGCGCATCTGCGGACGGGCACCCCACTGGTCATCTGCGCCAAGGGGATCGAGCTGGACAGCCACGCCCTGATGAGCGAGGCGGCCGCCGCCGCCCTGCCGGCGGGGACCCCGCTGGCCGTGCTGTCCGGTCCGACCTTCGCGGCGGAGGTGGCCCGTGGCCTGCCGACCGCGGTGACGCTCGCCTGCGCCGACGCCGCGCTGGGCGCCCGGCTGGTCGAGGCGCTGGGCAGCCGCACCTTCCGCCCCTACCTGTCCGACGACGTGGTGGGCTCGCAGATCGGCGGGGCGGTGAAGAACGTGCTGGCCATCGCCTGCGGCGTGGTGGAGGGCCGCAAGCTGGGCGACAACGCAAGGGCGGCGCTGATCACGCGCGGGCTGGCGGAGATCACGCGGCTGGCCCTGGCGCTCGGCGGACGGCCGGAGACGCTGATGGGGCTGTCGGGGCTGGGCGACCTGACGCTGACCTGCTCCAGCCTGCAATCGCGCAACATGTCGCTGGGCGCCGCTCTGGGCGCCGGCCGGACGCTGGCCGAGGTCCTGGCCGAGCGCCGCTCCGTCGCCGAGGGCGTTTACACCGCCGCTGCGGTGGTCGGACTGGCCGGGAGCAAGGGCGTGGACATGCCGATCTGCGGTGCGGTGGACGCCATCCTGAACCACGGCGCTGGGCTGGATGCGACGATCGACGGGCTGCTGTCGCGGCCGTTCCGCGAGGAGGGGCGCTGAGGGGCGTCGTCCTTTTCACCGCGAAGACACGAAGGCGCGAGGGACCGCAGGAAGGGGGCTCCGCGCCTCTGCGGTGAATCGGCCCCGAACCCTACGCGTTGCCCAGCCGGGCGCCGTCCAGGATGGCCTCGTCGAAGATCGCGCTGCTGCGGTCGCAGCCGGTCAGGTCGGCCAGCGTCAGGTCGCACCCCTTCATGTTCGTCGCGCTGAGCGAGGCGCCGGCCATGCGGGCGCGCACCAGCGAGGCGCGCATCACCTTCGCCCCGGCGCTGATCACCAGCATCCCCAGGTTGGCCCCGTCCAGACAGCCGTCGATGAGGATCGCGCGGTCCAGCTTCGCGCCGCGCAGATCGGCGCCGCGCAGGTCGGCGGACCGCAGATCGGCGCCGTCGAACTGGGCCGCCTGGAGCTGCGCGCCGTTCAGCCGGGCGTGGCGCAGCCGCACGCCGGAGCCCTTGGCGAGGGTCAGCACCTTGCCCGACAGGTCCGCCCCGTCGAGGTTCAGGCCCGTCAGGTCGAGCTGGCGCCCCTTCTGGCCGCTGGTGCCGAGCCACAACAGGTGCTGGTGCAGCAGGACCTCGATGTCCGCCGCCGGGATCGCCGGATGGGCGGGCTCCGCCGCCGGGTCCTCGTCCGTCTCCGGGATCGGCTGGGGCATCTGGGCCGCCACCGCCGCTTCCTCGTCGGTGCGGATGGAGGTGACGAGGTCCAGCTCCGACACCTTGGCACCGTCCAGAATGGCGCCGCGCAGGTCGGCGCCGTTCAGGTCGGCCCCCTGGAGGTCGGCGCCGGAGAAGTTGCAGTCGCGCAGGTCGGTGCGCTGAAGCCGCGCCCCCGACAGACGGGAGTTGGTGAAGTCGGCCGCCCGCGCGAAGCTGCCCGACAGCTTGGCCCGCGCCATGTCGGCGTTGGTCAGCTTGGCCGAGGCCATGTCCGCCGGTCCCGGCTCGAACCCGACCACCTTCAGCTCGCCGGACGCGCTGCGGTTGGCGACGCTGCCGTCGCGCAGGTCGACCTCCACCATCACCGCGCCGTCCAGGATGGCGCCGCGCACGTTGGCGCCGCGCATGTCGGTGCGGTAGAGCCGCGCCTCCGTCAGGTCGGCGCCGCGCAGGTCCGCGCCGTAGAGGTCGGCGTGGTCCAGGATCGTTCCCTGCATCCGGGCGTCGCGCAGGATGGCGCCGGACAGATGCGCGCCAGTCAGGTTGCGCCCCGACAGGTCGAGCCCGGTCAGGTCGAAGAAGGGCAGGTTGGCGCGGGCGCCGTTGGGCCGCCCCTCGGTGAAGCGGACATGGCGCTCGCACACCCGGTCCAGCTGCTCCTGGCTCAAGCGTATCCGGGACTTGTGGGAGCCGTCGTTCGCCATCGGCGCCTCAGGCGAACAGCGCGTCGATGTCGGCCTGCGAAATCTCGCTGCCGCCGCCCGACGGTTCGGGCGCCGGGGCGGCGGGTCGCGGGGCCGGCTTCGCAGCGGCGGGACTGTCTCTTATACACA
>NZ_JAUQTX010000169.1:0-15479 GCF_059803775.1 Azospirillum sp. UFLA03-27
TCGCCCGCTGAAACCCGCATTTTTATCCTCAACGGAGGCAAAAGGCCGAAATATGTTCGTTTTTCCGCACCCTGCTAGGGCCGACCGCGACCAGAGCCATGTTGCAAATGGGACAGCGGCTTCGGAGCCGGCGGCTTGCCACTTCGTCTCTTATCCGGAATGGGCACTCCGTCTACGCGGGAACCTAATCGCCACGTCGTGGATCAAATCCACAAGACAGGGAGCGCGGAATGGATCAGGCAAACGCCAGCGGGCGGCACACGGTGTACAGCGACCTCGAACTGGCCGGAATGATCCAGCGCGGTAACGCCAACGCCTTCCGCATTCTGATGCAGCGGCACAACCAGCGGCTCTTCCGCATGGCACGCAGTGTGCTGCGCGATGCCGCCGAGGCCGAAGATGCCGTACAGGACGCCTACATCCTGGCCTTCACGCGCATCGGCCAGTTTCGCGAGGATTCCAGTTTGGCAACTTGGCTGGGCCGCATCGTCCTCAACGAGGCGCTGCGGCGGCTGCGGCAGAGGAGGCCCATGACCGAGTTGGACGAGGGCGGCGCTGACGGTCAAACGGCGGGCGCCGCGGTGATCCCCTTCCCAGGGAGCCAACAGCCTGTCGCGACGCCCGAAGAGAACGCCGCCCGCGCCGAGACGCGGCGCCTGCTGGAGCGTGCCATCGATGCACTTCCGGACCCGTTCCGCATCGTCTTCGTGCTGCGTGAGATCGAGCAGATGAGCGTCGAGGAGACGGCCGTTGCCCTCGGCATCCCGCCCGATACCGTGAAAACCCGCCTGCATCGCGCCCGCCGCCTGCTCGGCCACAGCCTGCGACAGCAACTCGCGCCCGACTTGGCTGGCGTGTTCCCGTTCGCCGGTGAGCGCTGTGCACGCATCGTGGCCCGGGTACTCGACCGCCTGGACCTGCCAGCACCGCCGCCCGACGGCGAGTGACACGTATCGGTCCGACCCGGCGTCGGGCCCTCATCAAGGGAGGACAAACATGCTGATCCGCACCATCCTGGTCGCCGGAGCCTTCGCCATGGCTACTGTACCCGCACAGGCGCAAAGCCTGGACAAGGCTCCGCCCGGCGGCGCTTACAAGAAGGTCGGCGAACTGGTGAAGCTGCCCGACTTCCTGCCGGGCATGGGCACGCTCTATGTCGACCCGAAGACGCTTCCGGTCGGCCCCTTCCTGGCCTACGACCGCGACGGGCGGCTGGCCAGCACCATTTACATGGTTCCAGTCGAGGACATCCAGGCGCAGAAGAAGCTCGACAACCTGAAGACCTCCGGCGGCAAGGTCGACCATGTCGACATGTACTTCAACGCCGGCCATCCAGGCGTGGAGAAGCCACATTACCACGTCGTCCTCTGGCATATCGCAGAGGCCGACGAGGCGCGCGTGGCGAAGTAACATGATCACGCGACGCACCGTGCTGCAGGCCGGCGGCTGGGCCGCCGGCCTGGCGCTGCTCGGCCCGCTTCCACCAGCAGGGGCCGAAGGGGCTGTGGAGATCCACATGCGCGGCAACGCCGACGGCTCGAAGGTGTGGTTCGATCCAATCGGCGTGCTGGTCGAGCCCGGCCAGACGATCCGTTGGATCAACGCCGATTCCGGTAATTCGCACACCAGCACCGCCTACCACCCGGTGAACGACGGCCACCCGTTGCGCATCCCGGAAGGGGCGACGCCGTGGCACTCCGACTATTTGCTGCCGGACCAGAGCTTTGAGCTGCGCCTCATTGTGGGGGGCGTCTACGATTATTTCTGCCTTCCGCATGAGGAAGCTGGCATGGTCGGACGCCTCGTCGTCGGCCGTCCGCAAGGTGGCTCGTCCGCGGCCACGCTGCCGGAGCCGGCACGGCTGCTGCTCCCGTCGGTGGAGGAGATCGTCCGCCGCGGAATCGTGCGCATCGACCGATAAGGCAGAGTCTTTGTCAATCGGCTTGAGATAGGGACCCCTGATCGGCATGGAAGCACGCCCGAACTCCGTCCGCAGGGTCTGATCAAGGGTCCTGGTTGGCATCAGTGTGCCTGCGCGGACCTCAATGCACCAACGCCTCTTTCGAGGGCTTACCTCCCGTACCCGCAATCAAAGAACCAAAGATACACATAACAGAACCGTCTGGTCAGCGCCGCGGCTCATGCTGGATGCCATACGCTTGGTACATATCGTAGATGAGATCCAGCAAAATACCGATTTCCGGCGAGCCATCCTTTGCCCGGTGGCTCATGATCACCGGCGCGACCGCTTTGTTCCCGTGAAGCGGCCTGTAGACAATGTCATCGCGCCGCAGCCGCTGCGCGGACGCCGGCACCAAGGAGACCCCTTCACCGGCCACGACAAGCCCCAGCGCGGTTTGCAGCTCGCGCACTTCGTGCACGGCGCCCGGCCGCAGCCCGCGTTCACGATAGAGTGACAGCACCATGTCGGCGAAGCTCGGTCGCGGAGCCTTTGGGAAGACGACCAGCCCTTCTCCGGCAAGGTCGTCCAGGCACAGCGGATCCTCGTGGGTAGCGAGGGGATGGCCGGTTGGCAATGCCACCACCAGCGCCTCGTTCCTCAGGAGCCGTTGGTCCACCGTGGGGTCGTCCAGGGCGATGCGACCGAAGCCGACATCGATGCGCCCCTCCTTCAGCGCCGCCACCTGCTCAATGGTGGTCATTTCGAGCAGTGTCAGCTCGACCTCCGGCCGTGCGGCCCGGTAGCGGCGGATCACCTCGGGCAAGCCACCGTAGAGCGTCGAAGTGACGAAGCCGATGGCGAACCGGTCACGCCCGGCCGTACGCAGGCGCTTGGCCATCGCCCGGATCTCGTCGACGCGCTCCAGAACCTGGACCGCCTGTTCGTGCATGAGGCGCCCGGCATCGGTGAGACGCAGCGGCCGGCTGTCCCGGTCGATCAGCACAAGCCCGAGCTCTTCTTCGAGCTGCTGAATCTGGCGGCTGAGCGGCGGCTGCGCGATGTGCAGCTTCTCAGCCGCACGCGTGAAGCTCTGCTCGCTCGCGACGGCCACGAAGTAACGCAGGTGGCGGAGTTCCAAGGGGCACCTCCGGCTGCTGACGCGGCGATCCCTGACCTTGCTCGGGCACCCGCCCGTCCATACCCGGTGGGTATGAACTCAGACAAACATGGTCTTTTACTTCCCGTTAAGCAAGCCGTATTCGTTACCCAACAGTCAGTGCAAAAACATTCCGCTATGGGAGCAATAAGCTCATGGCACAGATCGAAGAGATCGAGACCTTTCTGGTCGATCTCCCCACCATTCGGCCGCATGTTCTCTCAATGGCGACGATGCATCGCCAGACCATCGTGGTCGTTCGCATCCGCTGTTCCGACGGAGTCGTCGGCATCGGCGAGGGCACCACGATCGGGGGCTTGAGCTACGGCGACGAGAGCCCGGAAGGCATCAAGCTGGCGATCGATACCTACATCGCACCCCTCCTGCGGACCTGCGACGCCCTTCAGGCAGCCTCGGCGATGGCGGCCATCGACCGGTTCGTGGTCGGCAACCACTTCGCCAAGTCGGCGGTCGAGACGGCGCTTCTCGATGCCATGGGCAAGCGCGTCGGGCTGCCGGTTTCCGAACTGCTGGGCGGGCGACTCCGCGACGAACTGCCGGTCGCCTGGACGCTTGCCAGCGGCGACACCGGCAAGGACATCGACGAGGCGGAGCAGATGCTCAGCTCCCGCCGGCACAACATCTTCAAGCTGAAGATCGGCAAGCGCGCCATCGTCGCCGACGTGGCCCATGTGGCTGCGATCAAGAAGGCGCTCGGCGACCGGGCGAGCGTGCGCGTCGATGTCAACCAGGCCTGGGACGAGGCCAGCGCGAGCCGCGGGCTCGCGATGCTGGAGGATGCCGGGGTCGATCTGGTCGAGCAGCCCATCGCGCGGAGCAATCGCGCCGGGCTGGCGCGGCTCGCGATGCGGTCTGCCGTCCCGATCATGGCCGACGAGACCCTGCACGGGCCTGAGGATGCGTTCGACATCGCCTGCCGTGGCGCCGCGGAGGTGTTCGCGGTCAAGATCGCGCCGTCGGGCGGCCCCCGTGCCGCCGGCCGCGTCGCCGCCATCGCCGACGCCGCCGGCATCGGGCTCTACGGCGGCACCATGCTGGAGGCTGGCATCGGCACCATCGCGTCGGCCCACCTTTTCGCAACCTTCCCCCGGCTCGCCTGGGGCACCGAACTTTTCGGCCCCCTCCTGCTGACCGAGGAAATCCTCGTCGAGCCGCTGTCCTACGGCGACTTCGCGCTGAAGGTGCCGCGCAAGCCCGGCCTCGGCATCGAGTTGGATGAGGACCGCGTCGCCTTCTTCCGCCGGGACCGCGTCGCGACGCGGACTTACAGCGCTTAATCCCAAAGAGGCAACCCATGCTCTTTCAAGTCGAAATGGATGTCCGACTGCCGCCGGATATGGCGCCGGACGTCGCTCAGGAGCTGAAGCGGATCGAGCGCGCGCGCGCCCAGCAGCTTCAGCGCGACGGCATCTGGCGCCACCTCTGGCGCGTCGCCGGGCGCTACGCCAACACCAGCATCTTCGACGTGCGCAGCGCCGACGAACTGCACGAACTTCTCACCTCGCTGCCGCTCTTTCCGTACATGGCGGTCAAGGTCACGGCCCTTTGCCGCCATCCCTCCTCCATCCACGAAGACGACCGGTAGCCCCGCTGCCGGGCACCCGAACGCACAACCACACACGCTAGGGAGGAAACCCATGAACAAGGCACAGATCAAGAACGTCGCCGGTCGCATCGCCGCCACGCAAAGCGGCCCCGCGAACGAGCGCGTCAAGGCCATCGTGGACCGCATCGTGCTCGACCTGTTCAACGTGATCGAGGACTTCGACGTCACGCCCGAGGAGTTCTGGTCGGCGGTCAACTACCTGTCCGAACTCGGCAAGGTCAACGAATCCGCGCTGCTGGCGCCGGGCCTCGGTTTCGACCACTTCCTGGACTTGCGGCTCGATGAGAAGGAGCAGGCCGCCGGCATGGAAGGCGGCACGCCGCGCACCATCGAAGGGCCGCTCTACGTCGCCGGAGCCCCGGTCTGCCGGGGCGAAGCGCGCCTGGACGACGGCACCGACAACGGTGAGCCCCTGTTCATGAACGGCCGGGTCACCGACACGCAGGGCAACCCCATCGCCGGAGCCCAGGTCGAAGTCTGGCACGCCGACTCCTACGGCAACTACTCGTTCTTCGACACGTCGCAGAGCCCGTTCAACCTGCGCCGCACCATCGTGACCGATGCCGATGGGTGCTACCGCTTCCGCAGCATCATGCCCTCGGGCTACGGCTGTCCGCCGAACGGCCCGACGCAGCGACTGCTGACCCTGCTTGGCCGTCATGGCCGGCGCCCGGCGCACATCCACTTCTTCGTGTCGGCGCCTGGGTTCCGGACACTCACCACGCAGATCAACATCCAGGACGATCCGTATGTCAACGACGACTTCGCCTTCGCCACCCGTGACGGCCTCGTCCCCGACGTGGTGCGGCATGCCGACGAGGCTTCGCGGCGCGAGAAGGGCGTGGACCGGCCGTTCGCCGCGATCGCCTTCGACTTCACGCTTCCCCACGCCGTCGAAGGTCTGCCCAGCGGCCTGATCGAGCGCCCCCGCGCCGCAGCCGAGGCCGAAGTGGCCTGAGCCAATCCGCACACCCGGAGCGCAAGAGCCGGAGCGCAAGAGCCGGAACGCAAGAGGAGGTTACGCCATGGCCATCGACCTGATGGAACGGATCGAGGGTGCGGTCGTCGAGGACAAGGAGCGCGGCCTGTACCGCTGCAAGCGCGACATCTTCACCGATCCCGAGCTGTTCGAACTGGAGATGAAGAACATCTTCGAGGGCAACTGGATTTATCTGGCCCATGAAAGCCAGATCCCGAACAAGAACGACTATTTCACGACCCACATGGGTCGGCAGCCGATCTTCATCGCGCGCAACAAGAGCGGAGACCTGAACGCCTTCATCAACGCCTGCAGCCATCGCGGCGCCATGCTGTGCCGGCACAAGCGGGCCAACAAGGCGACTTACACCTGCCCCTTCCACGGCTGGACCTTCAACAACTCCGGCAAGCTGCTGAAGGTGAAGGACCCGGAGGGTGCCGGATATCCGGAGTCCTTCAACAAGGACGGCTCGCACGACCTGAAGACGGTTCCGCGCTTCGAATCCTACCGCGGCTTCCTGTTCGGCAGCCTCAACCCGGACGTCCCGCCGCTGGTCGAACATCTGGGCGAGGCGGCGAAGATCATCGATCTGATCGTCGATCAGTCGCCGGACGGGCTGGAGGTGCTGCGCGGTTCCTCCACCTATGTCTACGACGGCAACTGGAAGCTCCAGACCGAAAACGGCGCCGATGGCTATCATGTCAGCGCGGTCCACTGGAACTACGCCGCGACGACCGGCCGTCGCAAGACCGCCGCCATCCCCGACACGACGCGTGCCATGGACGCGGGCGGTTGGGCCAAGCAGGGCGGCGGCTTCTACTCCTTCGAGAACGGCCACCTGCTGCTGTGGAGCCGCTGGTCGAATCCGGAGGACCGTCCGCTCTACGAGCGCCGTGACGAGCTGGTCGCGCAGCATGGCGAGGCGCGGGCGGACTGGATGATCGGCATCTCGCGCAACCTGTGCCTCTACCCCAATGTGTACCTGATGGACCAGTTCGGTTCGCAGATCCGCACTTACCGGCCGATCAGCGTCGATAAGACCGAGGTGACGATCTACTGCATCGCGCCGAAGAACGAGAGTGCTGCGGCGCGCGCCCGGCGCATCCGCCAGTATGAGGACTTCTTCAACGCCAGCGGTATGGCGACGCCGGACGACCTGGAGGAGTTCCGATCCTGCCAGATCGGCTACATGGGCAGCGCGGCGGCGTGGAACGACATGACCCGCGGTGCCGCCCACTGGGTCATGGGTGCCGACGCCAATGCGGAAACGATCGGCCTCAAGCCGCTGATGAGCGGCGTCAAGACCGAGGACGAGGGGCTGTTCGTCATGCAGCACCAGCATTGGCAGGACACGATGCGCAAGGCCGTGGCGGCCAACGCGGCCAAGACGTCCTGAAGGAGGATTGCGCCATGACTGTTTCCGAAATGACCAGCGTTGCCCCCGCGACCGTCTCCTATGAGACCCTTCTGGCCTTCCTCCACCGCGAGGCGCGTCTGCTCGACGACAAGCAATGGGACGAGTGGCTGACCCTCTACGCGCCGGACGCCGAGTTCTGGATGCCGGCCTGGGACGACGACGGCACCCTGGTGGCCGACCCTCACCGCGAAATCTCGCTGATCTACTACGCCAACCGCGGCGGCCTGGAGGACCGGGTGTTCCGCATCAAGACCGAGCGGTCGAGCGCCACCAGCCTGCCCGAGCCGCGCACCTCGCACAACATCAGCAACGTCGAGGTTCTGGAGCGGCAGGGCGGCACGGTCAAGCTGCGCTTCAATTGGTTCACGCTGAATCACCGCTACAAGACCACGGATATCTACTTCGGCACCTCGTTCTACACGCTTGATGTTTCGAGCAAGGCGCCGCTGATCAAGAAAAAGAAAGTCGTCCTTAAGAACGACTACATCCATCACGTCATCGACATCTATCACGTCTGATCCGTTCGCTCCGGTGTTTGGGCTGGAGGACTTGGGGTCAGGGAGGCGACCATGAGCTTCAACATCGCTCTCAACTTTGAAGACGGGATCACCCGCTTCATTCAGAGCAATCCCGGCGAGACGGTGGCCGACGCCGCCTATCGCCAGGGGATCAACATCCCGCTCGACTGCCGCGACGGCGCCTGCGGCACCTGCAAGAGCTTCTGCGAGGCCGGGCGCTACGACGGCGGCGACTACATCGAGGACGCGCTGAGCGACGAGGAGGCCGGGGAAGGCTACTGCCTGACCTGCCAGATGCGGCCGCAATCCGACATCGTGCTGCGGATCGAAGCCTCTTCGGAGATGTGCAAGACGCAGGCGACCGATTATGCCGCCGAGGTCGTCGGTGTGGACAAGCTTTCCGACAGCACCTTCAACCTGTCCCTGAAGCTGGAGAACGCCGGCCGGCTCGCCTTCCTGCCGGGCCAGTACGTCAACATCCAGGTGCCGGGCACCAGCGAGACCCGCTCCTATTCCTTCAGCTCCCCGCCGGGTGCGGATATCACCACCTTTCTGATCCGCAACGTGCCGGGCGGCCTGATGAGCGGCTATCTGGCCGAACGGGCCAAGCCCGGCGACCGGCTGACCGTCAAGGGGCCGCTCGGCGGCTTCTATCTGCGCGACACCAAGCGGCCGGTTCTGATGCTGGCGGGCGGCACGGGTCTGGCGCCATTCCTGTCCATGCTGGGCACGATGGTGGAGACCGGCTGCGACCACCCGATCCACCTCGTCTACGGGGTCACCAACGACGGCGACCTCGTTGAGGTGGAAACCATCGCAGACCACGCCAAGCGCATCCCCGGCCTTACCTTCGCGACCTGCGTCGCCAGCGAAGACAGCAACCACCCGCTGAAGGGCTACGTCACGCATCACCTCGACGAGCGGCACCTGAACGCGGGCGACGTGGACGTCTACCTCTGCGGCCCGCCGCCGATGGTCGAAGCCGTGCGCGTCTTCTTCCGCGACCAGGGCATCACCCCCGTGAACTTCCACTATGAGAAGTTCGCGCCGAGCGAGGGAGGCGCATCATGAGCCCATTTGTCAAAGGGGGGCGTCAGCGTTTCGACGGCAAGGTGTTGGTCGTCACCGGCGCCGCGCAGGGCATCGGCCGCACGGTCGCCGTAACCGCCGCCCACGAGGGTGGACGAGTGGTCCTGGTGGATCGTTCCGACCTCGTCCACGAGGTCCGCGAGGAGATCGGCGCACATGGGGGCGAGGCGCTGGCGGTTACCGCCGACCTGGAAACCTACGCCGGTGCCGAGGCGTCGATGGCCGCCGCCATGGAAGGGTTCGGCCGCATCGACATCCTCGTCAACAACGTCGGCGGAACGATCTGGGCCAAGCCCTACGCCGAGTACCGGGAGCGGGAGATCGAGGCGGAGGTCCGCCGCTCGCTGTTCCCGACCCTGTGGTGCTGCCGCGCGGCGCTGCCGCACATGCTCGAACGGCGCAGGGGCGTGATCGTGAACGTGTCGTCGGTCGCCACGCGCGGCGTGCACCGCGTGCCCTACGCGGCGGCGAAGGGTGGAGTGAACGCGATCACCGCTTCCCTGGCCTTCGAATACGCCGAGCACGGAATCCGCGTCGTCGGAACGGCCCCCGGCGGCACGGAGGCGCCGACCCGCCGGGTTCCCCGGAACCCCGGCGAGCAGGGCGAGCAGGAGAAGGTCTGGTACCAGCGCATCGTAGACCAGACGATCAAATCGAGTTTCATGAAGCGTTATGGGACGCTTGAGGAACAGGCGGCGGCGATCCTGTTCCTGGCCTCCGACGAGGCCTCCTACATCACCGGCACCATACTGCCGGTTGCCGGCGGCGACCTCGGCTGAGCCGCCTCCTCCACGGCACATCTACAGATCATCGAGACAGTCAACGGGTCGTCCCCTGGGATGCCAACGAACGCGGCCGGGCGGATGCCGGCCCCGCGCGTCCCTGAACGTCAGCGGCCTGGAAATCATGCCGGTCAGCCGGTCCTTCGCCGGCTTCCAGATCCACCGCGACGCGGTCTGATCCCGCATCGGCGTCCATCACAACACAAAGAGGGAGGAAACCATGGCGCACGCCCGGACCATCGACGTCCAAGACTTCATCAATTCGCACAAACTTTCGCGATTCCAGATCACGATCATCGCCCTGTGCTTCATCATCGTGGCCATCGACGGCTTCGACACGGCGGCCATCGGTTTCATCGCGCCGGCCCTCAGGGCCGATTGGCAACTGACGCCGGGGCAGCTCGCGCCCGTGTTCGGCGCCGGTCTCTTCGGCCTGATGGTGGGTGCCTTCATCTTCGGCCCGCTCGCCGACAGGATCGGTCGGAAGTACGCCCTGATCCTGACCGTCGTGTTCTTCGGCGCGACCAGCCTGCTCTCCGCCTGGTCAACGTCGCTCGAGATGCTGATCGTGCTTCGCTTTCTGACCGGCATGGGCCTGGGCGGGGCGATGCCGAACGCGATCACGCTGACGTCGGAGTTCTGTCCGGAGAAGCGTCGCTCCTTCCTGACCACGGTGATGTTCTGCGGCTTCACGCTGGGTTCGGCCCTGGGCGGGCTCGCCGCGGCGCAGCTCGTCGCCAGCTACGGATGGCCTTCCGTTCTGCTGATCGGTGGCATTGCGCCGCTCGCCATGGTTCCGCTCCTCCTCATCGCCCTGCCTGAATCCGTGCGCTTCCTGGTGCTGAGGAACGCTCCGTCCGAGCGGATCGCCGCCGTGCTCCGCAAGCTCGCGCCCGATGCGGATCTCGATGGCGCGACCTTCGTCGGGATCGCCAAGCCAAAGGGCTCGCCGGTGGCGCAACTCGTCAGGCCCGACCTGATCAAGGGCACGCTTCTGCTCTGGCTCACCTTCTTCATGAGCCTGCTGGTTTTCTACCTGCTGGCGAGCTGGCTGCCGACCGTGATCAGCGGCGCCGGCATGTCCCTGAAGGACGCGTCCCTGATGGCCATGCTGCTGCAAATCGGCGGCACCATCGGTGCGCTGCTGATCGGGGCGCTGATGGACCGGATGGACCCCCATCGCGTGCTTGGCGTGTCCTACGCCTCGGCGGCCCTGTTCATCGCCCTGATCGGCAGTGCGACGGTGTCGCCGTGGCTGCTGGGGGTTGCGGTCTTCGGTGCGGGCTTCTGCCTTGCCGGATCGCAGGTCGGGGTCAACGCTCTGGCTGCCGGCTATTACCCCACGGCCAGCCGCGCGACCGGCGTCGCCTGGGCGAACGGGATCGGCCGCAGCGGTTCGGTGCTGGGGTCGATGGTCGGAGGCGCGATCCTCGCCAGTGGCCTGGGCCTGTCGACCGCCTTCGCCATCGTGGGCCTCCCCGTGGTCATCGCCGGCATCGCCATGCTCGTGAAGGGATGGCTCGCACCCCAGCCGACGCACGCCACGGCCGCTCATGTCCTCCCCGATACGCGAACCACTGATCAACCGGCCGCCGAGGTCGCCTGATCTCCGCCCCAGCGTTCAAGGATCCTAGTCATGAAACCCACCATCATCACCGTCGCGATCACGGGCTCCGTTCCGCGCAAGAAGGACAACCCGGCGGTGCCGGTTACCGTATCGGAGCAGGTCGAGTCCACGCACGAGGCGTTCGAGGCCGGCGCATCCCTGGTCCACATCCATGTCCGGAACCCGGACGAAAGCCCCTCCTCCGACCCCGAACTCTTCGCCCGCGTGCAGCAGGGCATCGTCAGGCACTGCCCGGGGATGATCGTCCAGTTCTCGACCGGCGGGCGCGGGCGCGATCCGGCGGCGCGCGGCAGCGCCCTGTACCTGAAGCCCGACATGGCCTCGCTCTCGACCGGTTCCGTCAACTTCCCGACCATCGTCTACGAGAACGGGCCGACCCTGGTGCGCGATCTTGCGACCAAGATGCGGGACAACGGCGTGCTGCCGGAGATCGAGATTTTCGACCTCTCCCACATTCACGGCGCCAAGCGTCTGGTGGAAGAGGGGCTGATGAACGACCGTCCGCACGTGCAGTTCGTGATGGGCGTGAAGAACGCCATGCCCGCCGAGGAACGTCTTCTCGACACTCTGCTCATCGAGCTGAAGCGGGTCCTGCCCAAGGCGACCTGGACCGCGGCGGGCATCGGCCGCCACCAGTCCGAAGTGATGCGCTGGGTGCTGGAGCGCGGCGCCGACGGCGTCCGGACCGGGCTGGAGGACAATGTCCGCATCACCAGGGACCGGCTGGCGAAGAACAACGCCGAGCTGGTGCGGGTCGCGGTGGACCTCTGCGCCGAACACGATGCGCGCCCGGCGACCCCTGCCGAGGCCAGGGCGATGTTGGGCCTGCCGGCCCTGGAAACCGCGGTCACCGCTTCGTGATCCCCGAGGGAGAAATGGACATGAGAAAGATCTATCCCGACGCGACGTCGGCGTTGGCCGGCTTGCTCAAGGACGGCATGACCGTCATGGCTGGCGGCTTTGGACTGTGCGGCATTCCGGAAACCTTGATCGGGGCGATCCGGGACTCCGGCGTTGAAGGCCTGACCGTGATTTCCAACAACGCCGGCATCGACGACGTCGGCCTGGGCGTCCTGCTGGAGACGAGGCAGGTCCGCAAGATGGTTTCGTCGTACGTGGGTGAGAACAAGACCTTCGCCAAGCAGTATCTGGCCGGCGAACTGGAGATCGAGTTCAACCCGCAAGGCACGTTGGCCGAGCGCATCCGGGCCGGCGGGGCCGGCATCCCCGCCTTCTTCACCAAGACCGGCGCCGGCACGCTGGTGGCCGAAGGCAAGGAACTGCGCGTGTTCGACGGCGAGACCCACGTCATGGAAACGGCGCTGAAGGCCGACCTCGCCGTCGTCAAGGCCTGGAAGGCCGACACCGAGGGCAACCTCGTCTTCCGCAAGACCGCGCGCAACTTCAACCCGATGATGGCGGCTGCCGGCAAGGTCACCGTCGCCGAGGTGGAGGAGCTGGTCGAGCCCGGCGGAATCGACCCCGACCACATCCACACCCCCGGCATTTTCGTGCAGCGCATTGTCCACGCGCCGGGCGTGGCGAAGCGCATCGAGCAGCGCACCGTGCGCCAGCGCGCCTGACAAGAAGGGAGAACCGAACCATGGCATGGACCCGCGAAGAGATGGCCGCCCGCGCCGCGAAGGAGTTGCGCGACGGCTACTACGTCAATCTCGGCATCGGTATCCCGACTCTGGTGGCGAACCACATCCCCGAGGGGATGACGGTGTCGCTGCAATCGGAAAACGGCCTGTTGGGCATGGGTCCCTTCCCCTACGATGGGGAGGAGGACCCGGATCTGATCAACGCCGGCAAGCAGACCATCACGGAGCTGCCAACCACCAGCTATTTCAGCTCGGCCGACAGCTTCGCGATGATCCGCGGCGGGCACATCGATTTGTCGATCCTGGGCGCCATGCAGGTGGCCCAGAACGGCGACCTCGCCAACTGGATGATCCCCGGCAAAATGGTCAAGGGCATGGGCGGCGCCATGGATCTCGTCGCCGGGGTTAAAAGGGTGGTCGTTGTCATGGACCACACGGCCAAGGACGGCGAGCGCAAGCTGCTGACGCGCTGCACCCTGCCGCTGACCGGGGCGGGCGTGGTGGACATGGTCGTCACCGACCTCGCTGTCTTCACCATCGATAAGCACAACGGCGGCCTGACGCTGATCGAGCTGGCCCCCGGCGTCACCGTGATTGAGGTCCGCGAGAAGACCGAAGCCGACTTCGGCGTCGATACGGACCGCTTCCGCGATCAAACCTCGCTCTGCCTTGCGGAGGGATAGTCCCATGCCTTCGATCAACGCCAACGGCGTCGAACTGCATTATGAACTCTCCGGCCCTGCGGGGGCACCCGTCGTCGTCTTCTCCAACTCCATCGGCACCACGCTGGAAATGTGGGATGCCCAGGTGCCGGCGCTCTCTGGGCGGTATCGCTGCCTGCGGTACGACAGCCGGGGCCATGGCCGGTCGGCCGTGATCGACCGCCCCGCCACCATCGGCGATCTGGCCGCTGACCTTGCCGGGCTGCTGGACGCGCTCGGCATCGAAAAGGCCCATGTCGTCGGCCTGTCGCTGGGGGGTATGACGGCGCAGGCCTTCGCGATCGAACACCCGGACCGGGTCGCCGGCCTCGTTCTCATGGCGACGGCCGCCTGCCTGCCGCCGCCCGAGGGCTGGGAGCAGCGGGCGCGGACGGTGTGCCGGGACGGCATGGAGGCCATCGTGGACGCTATCATTCCCCGCTGGTTCACCCCCCCGTTCATCGAATCTTCGGGGGAAGCGGTCGCCGCGATTCGTGAGCGGTTCCTGAAGAACGATCCTCGCGGCTATGCGGCCTGCTGTCGCGCTATCCGGGACATGGACCTGAGGGAGGCGATCCCGGCCATCGGGTCGCCGACCCTGATCGTCGCGGGAGCCGACGACCCCGCGACCCCAGTGCCCTTGATGGAGGACATCCGCGCGCGCATCATCGGCGCCGAGATGGTCGTCCTACCCCGCGCGGCGCATCTCCTCGCCGTTGAACGCGCTGATCGCGTGAACCAGCATCTTCTCGGATTTCTGGACACGCTCACACGGGTACTGTCAACTTCACGGTCGGTTGACGAGCTGAGGGTCTGAAGAACCCGCGTTCTGGATGGTTCAAGCGGTCAGGGCGAGGCCGGTCACCTCGCGCCAGATGGTGAAGGCGCGCGCTCGGGTGCACGGTACTCGGTGGCGGAGATCAGATGGCGGCGTCGAGGCCGGAATGCGGTCGGCCGTGGTTGTCATCGCTGTGCCACGCCGCCAGGACGGGGACTGTCTGAAATTTCGTGTACGGGCCATAACTTCGGGACCGAAGGAGGCCCCGCATGGCACGACGCAAACAACCCAGCATTCCGGATGCGCTGCTTGACCAATTGCTCGCGGGTGCCGATCCGAAGAGTGCCTTCGCCAAGGACGGCCTGCTCGATGAGCTGAAGAAGGCGCTCGCCGAGCGGGCGCTGAACGCCGAGATCGACCACCACCTGGACAGCGGCGAGCTCGATGGCCGGCCGAACAGCCGAAACGGCTATGGCCGCAAGACGGTGCTTACCGACACCGGCAAGATCGCCATCGACGTGCCGCGCGACCGGCTCGGCACCTTTGATCCGCAGCTGATCGCCAAGTACCAGCGTCGCTTCCCCGGCTTCGACGAGAAGATCGTCTCGATGTACGCCCGCGGCATGAGCGTGCGGGAAATCCAGGGGCATCTGCGCGAGCTGTACGGCATCGACGTGTCGCCCGACCTGGTCAGCGCCGTCACCGACGCCGTGCTGGAGGAAGTGGCCGAGTGGCAGGAGCGCCCGCTCGAACCCGTCTACCCGCTGGTGTTCTTCGATGCTCTGCGGGTCAAGGTGCGCGACGAGGGCACGGTGCGCAACAAGGCCGTTCACGTGGCGCTGGGTGTTCGGCCCGACGGCACCAAGGAGATCCTGGGTCTGTGGATCGAGCAGACCGAGGGCGCCAAGTTCTGGCTGCGCGTCATGAGCGAGCTGAAGAACCGCGGGGTGGAGGACGTGTTGATCGCCATCGTCGATGGCCTCAAGGGCTTCCCCGAGGCGATCACGGCGGTGTTCCCGCAGGCCCAGGTCCAGACCTGCATCGTCCACCTGATCCGCGGGTCTCTGGAGTTCGTGTCCTGGAAGGAGCGCAAGGCGGTGGCCGCGGCGCTGAAGGCGATCTACCGGGCCACCGATGCCGACGCCGGCGAGCGCGCCCTGGAGGCGTTTGCGGCCAGCCCCTGGGGCACCAAGTACCCGGCGATTGCCATGGCGTGGCGGCGGAACTGGGTGGCGGTGATCCCGTTCTTTGCCTTCCCCGACGACGTCCGCCGGATCGTCTACACGACGAACGCCATT
>NZ_JAUQTX010000016.1:0-44954 GCF_059803775.1 Azospirillum sp. UFLA03-27
GGCGGGTGTGCCGGTCCTGGCCGATACGCCGGTCGATCTGGAACTGGTGCTGGCCGTGGACGTGTCCGGCAGCGTGGATGCGGAGGAAGGCCGCCTCCAGCGCGAGGGCTACGTCGCCGCCCTCACCGACCCGAAGATACAAGCGGCAATCCGTGGCGGTCCCTTCGGACGCATCGCCGTCACCTACGTCGAATGGGCCGGAGACAGCTTCCAGCGCATCACCGTGCCCTGGACCTTGCTGAGCGACCACGGCAGCGTCGAGGCCTTCGCCTCCTCCATCGCCGAATCGCCCACGCTGAGTGCGCAGTGGACCTCGATCAGCGCGGCCATCGACTTCAGTGCCCGCCTGTTCAACGACAACGGATTCGAAGGGACACGGCGGGTCATCGACGTGTCGGGCGACGGGGTCAACAACCGCGGCCGTCCCGTGCAATGGGCGCGCGACGAGGCGGTCGCCGCCGGGATCACCATCAATGGCCTGCCGATCCTGAACGACCGGCCCAATCCCTGGGGTGGGGCGGCGCCGACGAACCTCGACAGCTATTACGAGGAGCATGTGATCGGCGGACCCGGCGCTTTCCTGGTGCCCGCGGTCAGCTTCGAAGCCTTCGCCGACGCCATCCTGAGCAAGCTGCTTCTGGAAATCTCCGGCCTCACTCCCGACCACGGCGCGGGCGGGCGCACCGGCCTCGCCAGCCGTTAGCTGGATCGTTGCCAGATTGGCTCAACAAACATTACCTATGGAGGGCCGGTCATCCGGTTCGAAACCTGCGAGCGAAACCATGCCGATCAAGACGATCCTGCTGCACATGTCGAACGACGACCGCCACACACAGCGGCTTGAGGTCGCGGTCGGACTCGCAAAGCGCTTCTCCGCCTTTGTCGAGGTGCTGTTCGTGGCCACGCCGGTGTCGATGCCGCCAGCGGTGACCGGACGCGCCGCCTCCTACGCCTACATCGCCGAGGCCACGGCCATCGCCCACGAGAAGGCCGGACAGATCGAACAGGAGGTCCGGTCGGCGCTGAAGGACTGCTCTTATTCCTGGACGGTCGACGAAGGGGAACATGTGGAGTTGCTGGCCGCCCGCGCCGCCTATGCCGACCTCGCCATCGTGAGCCAGAGCCACGGCGACGACCTCGGTGATCGGGTGATGCTCCAGGTGCCGGACCGCCTTCCGCTGACCAGCTCCTGCCCGACCCTGGTGCTCCCCTTCAACTTCCCGCCCCGGACGGAGATCGGCCGCCATGTGGTGGTGGCCTGGAAGAACACGCGGGAAGCCGGGCGCGCCGTGCGCAACGCCCTGCCCTTCCTCACGGCTGCGGAACGGGTCACGGTGGTTACCATCGACCCGCCGGGCCATGCGTTGGACAGCGGCCGCGACCTTATGATCTGGCTGGAGCGCCACGGTGTTCGCAGCCAGCACCAAGCCAGCATTTTCCAGGGCGGCGATGTCGGGGAGATCATTCTGGACAGTCATCGCAGCCTGGGCGGCGATCTGCTGGTGATGGGGGCCTACGGCCACTCCCGTCTGCGCGAGATGGTGCTGGGCGGAGCGACGCGCACGGTGCTGTCGAACCTAACCACCCCGGTCCTGATGTCCCATTGAGGGCGTACAAGGGCGGCAGGCGGCACTTCGCCGCCGCCCGCCGGCCTTTTGTGGGGGACCTAGACGAAGAACACCCAGGTCACCAGAACGAACAGCGGCACCAGGATGCCGAAGGACCACAGCATGTAGCCGAAGAAGCTCGGCATCGCCACGCCGCGCTCCTCCGCGATGGCCTTGACCATGAAGTTCGGCGCGTTGCCGATGTAGGTATTGGCGCCCATGAAGACGGCACCCGCCGAAATGGCCGCCAGGGTCACGGCTAGGTCGGTCATCAGCACCTGCGCGTCGCCGCCCGCGGTGTTGAAGAAGATCAGGTAGGTCGGTGCGTTGTCGAGGAAGCTCGACAGGATGCCCGCCGCCCAGAAGTAGGCCGCCGGCACCGGCTGGCCGTCCTGATTCACCGCCGCGATGATGGCGCCCAGCGCGCCATCGGTGCCGGCCCGCAGGATGGCGATGGCCGGGATGATGGTCAGGAAGATCGCCGCGAACAGCTTCGCCACCTCCAGGATCGGCCCCCAGGTGAAGGCGTTCAGGCGGCGGCTGCGCGCGCTGGTCAGCACCAGCGACACACCGGTGATGCCGAGAAGCAGCAGGTTGCTGACGATCGTCTCCAGCGGCACCTGGATGTGATAAATCTCCACCCCCACCCCCGGATGCCAGACGCCGCTCAGCAGCACAGCGCCGACAATGGCGACGAGCAGGAGCAGGTTGACCGCCCCCTCGATGCGCACCGGCTCCCGCTCATGCACGCCCTCGATCAGCGGATGCTTACCGGGGTCCTTGGTGTGCAGGTAGAGGTCGACCAGGAAGTAGATCGCCAGCAGGCAACCGGCTACCAGCATCATCGGCCAGAACAGGTGGACGGTCGGCCAGAAGAAGCCGACCCCCTTCAGGAAACCGAGGAACAGCGGGGGATCGCCCAGCGGCGTCAGGGAGCCGCCGACGTTCGACACCAGGAAGATGAAGAAGACGACGGTGTGCACCTTGTGCCGCCGGTGCTCGTTGGCGCGGATCAGCGGCCGGATCAGCAGCATCGAGGCGCCGGTCGTTCCCATGAGGCTCGCCAGCAGCGTGCCCAGCCCCAGCCCCAGCGTGTTCGCCAGCGGCGTTCCCACCAGCGTTCCGCAGATCCGCACGCCGCCCGCCACCGTGAACAAGGCGGTCAGCAGCACGATGAAGGGAATGTATTCGAGGAGCAGGGTGTGCAGCAGCTCGTAGGTAGCGAGGCTGGCCCCGAAGGTCAACGCGAAGGGCAGCAGGAAGGCGATGGCCCAACCGGCGGCGACCTTGCCGAAATGATGGTGCCAGAACGACGGCGCCAGCAGCGGCATCAGGGCGATGGACAGCAGAATCCCGACGAAGGGAATTACCCAGAAGACATTCAGGTCGCGCCCGTCGAGATGTGGTGTGCCCGTTGCCTCCGCCGCCAGGGCCAGCCCCGGCAGTCCGGCGGCGGCGAGGCCCGCCAGGGCGGCCAAAGGGACGGTCAGGGAACCGGTGGGGCGATGTCGGGTCGGTCGGGCGTCGGTCATAACACGCATTCATCTGTAATATCAGTTACTGAAGTATGCGTCTCCGAAAGGGCTAAGCCAAGCCGGAACGCCCCTTCGGAATTTCCTTATCGGCCGTGCGTGAATAACGTGTCTCTAGCCGCAGGGCTTGAGTTCGAGGGGACTCGGGACCGGCCCGCCGATCCAGCCGTGAAGCGGACGGCACGCTCCGCCCGCGCACAGTGTGTGGTCCGGTGTGAAGGAGGAAGCGGCCAGGACCACCCGTTCCAACGGCGGCACCGCCGGCACCCAGACCCACCAGCCAGCGGCCAAGCGGGCGCCCGCGGGCGGCTCCATCCCGGCGCCGCCCCCCTTCACACGGGCTTCGGTCAGGACGAGACGCCCGTCCGCGATGCGCCACTCCTCCCGCCATTCGGTCTTCTCCACCGAATGGGTCCAGGACAGGGTGAAGGCGGAACCCGGCAGGGCGGCCAGAACCGTCCCGCCGAGCGCCGACAGGCATAACGCTGCACTCATGCCGGGGCGCTGCTCCGTCCCACGCGGCGCAGGCGATGGCGCTGCCACAGCAGGAAGGCCGCCGTCATGACGAATCCGGTCTCGTCGGTCACCGGAAGCGCCACGACGAACAGGAAGGCCGCCGCCGCCGCGAACACCCGCTCCACCAGGTTGAGAGGCGTCCAGAAGAAGCCGATGGTCGCCGCTCCCCACAGCCCGATGGCGATCAGCGCCTTGATCAGGACGTAGGCGACGGCCAGCGGATCGGTGGTCTGGAGCATCAGCGCGGGGGAATAGACCGCCATGAAGGGCACGACATAGCCGGCCATGGCGATCCGCGTGGCGATCCAGCCGACCTGCATGTGTCCTGCCCGGCAGATCGACGAGGCCGCCAGCGCCGCAAGCGCCACCGGCGGCGTCAGGTCGGCCATGATGCCGAAGTAGAAGACGAACATGTGCGACACGATCAGCGGCACGCCCATCTGCAGCAGGGCCGGCGCCGCGATGGCCGCCGTGACGATGTAGTTGGCCGTCGTCGGCAGTCCGGTGCCCAGCAGGATACAGGCCAGCATGGTGAGGATCAGCGCGACCAGCAGGTTGCCGCCGGAAAGCTGAACAATCGTCCCGGCGAAGCTCGAGGCCAGACCGGTCAGCGTCAGCATCCCGATCAGCACACCCACCAGCGCGCAGGCCACCCCCACGCCAACGGCGTTCTTGGCGCCGTCCGCGAGGCTGTTCACCAGCATGGCCAGCGTCTCCCGCCCGCCCCTTACGATCAGGCAGGGGATGACCAGAAGCCCGACGATGGCGAAGGCCAGATGCTCCGTCCGCCAGCCCATTCTCCACAGCGCCGCCGCGACGAGACCCAGAACCACCCAGAAGGCGACGCGCAGCGCCATCGGCCCGATGGAGCCGACGATTGTCGTGCCGAGGATCAGCGCGATGGTCGACGCGATGCCGATCACCCCCGCGAACAGCGGCGTGAAGCCGGAGAACAGAAGATAGACCAGCGCCGCCAGCGGCAGGATCAGGTACCAGCCCTCGACCAGCGCGCGGGACACGCTGGGGCACTGGTCCTTCGGCAAACCGACGAGGTTGCGCTTGCCAGCCTCCAGATGGACCATCCAGAAGGCGCTGCCGAAATAGAGAATGGCCGGGATCGCCGCGGCGATGGCGATGTCGCTGAAGGGAACGCCGATGGTCTCGGCCATGATGAAGGCGGCCGCCCCCATGACCGGCGGCATGAGCTGCCCGCCCATGCTGGCCGTGGCCTCGACCGCCCCGGCGAAGGCCGGGCGGTAGCCGAAGCGCATCATCAGGGGGATGGTGAACTGGCCGGTGGTCAGCACGTTCGCCACGCCCGAGCCGTTGATCGTCCCCATGAAGCCGGAGGAGACGACCGCCACCTTCGCCGGCCCGCCCTTGGAGGAGCCGACGAGGCCCAGCGACACGTCGTTGAACAGTTTGATCATGCCGGCGCGCTCCAGGAAGGCGCCGAACAGGATGAACAGGAAGATGAAGGTCGCCGAGACGAAGGTCGGCGTGCCGTAGATGCCCTCGGTCGACAGGTACAGATTGTCGATGACCTGATCGATGTCGTAGCCGCGGTGGGCCAGCCCGAAGGGCAGATGCCGTCCGAACAGAGCGTAGGGGATGAAGACGCCGCAGATGATCGGCAGCGCCCATCCCATGATGCGCCGGGCGGCCTCGAACACCAGGGCGACGGTGACGGCCCCGACGACGAGATCCGTGATGCTCGGATCGCCCGCCCGCTGGATCAGGTCGACCTCGAACACGTAATGGTAGAGACCCAGCGCGAAGGCACCGATGCCGAGCAGCCAGTCGTACCAGGGCACGCTGCGCCGCTCCGCGTCCTGCCGGAAGCCGAACAGCGTGAAGGTCATCAGCAGCAGGAAGCCGACATGGACCGAGCGGACGACCATGCTGGACAGCGGGTTGAACGCCGCCGTCCAGATCTGGAACACCGAGAAGGCCACCGCGATGGCGAAGACGGCCTTGCCCGCCACGCCTTCGAAGGCCACCACCGTGGAGGGGTTCTCACGGTCGATGGCCTGGCGGATCTTGTTGTCCGCGTCTTGGGAGGATGCGCTCATCGCACGGGATTCCCGGGGCGACGGGGCGCGCTTACATCAGACCCTTTTCCTTGTAGAACTTCTCGGCGCCCGGATGCAGCGGCACCGGCGACTGGATGGTGGTCGCGTCCAACTTGATCTGCTTGGCGGCGGCGTGGGCCGCGGCCATCGCGTCGAGATTCTCAAACATCGCCTTGGTCATTGCATAGACCGCGTCGTCCGACACGCCGGCGTGGGTGACCAGCAGGTTGCGCACCGCCGCGGTCGGCACCGGCTCGCTCTGGCCGCTGTAGCTGTTGGCCGGGATGGTTTCAGCGATGTAGGCCGGGTCGCCAACCTTCTGGATCACGTCGGCCGGGATCGACACGATGGTGATGTCCTGTGAGGTCGCCAGATCCTTGATCGCCGCCACGCCGAGGCCCGCGGAGATCAACGTCGCGTCGAGCTGCCGGTTCTTGATCAGGTCCACCGATTCGGCGAAGGGCAGATACTCGGTCTTGGAGAAGTCCTTGTAGCCCAGCCCGGCGGCGGCGAAGATCGCGCGGGCGTTCAGCTCGGTGCCCGACTTCGGCGCGCCGACCGACACCCGCTTGCCCTTCAGGTCGGCCAGCGTCTTCACGCCGGAATCCTTGCTCGCCACGATCTGGATGTAGTTGGGATAGATGGCGGCGACGGTGCGCAGCTTGGTCAGCTTGGTCTTGAAACCGGCTTCCTCGTCACCCTTCCAGGCGCCGCTCAGCGAATCGCCGAGCGAGAAGGCGATCTCGCCGCGCTCCGATTGGAGGAGGTTCAGGTTTTCCACCGAGGCCTTGGTCGCCTGGACCGTGACCTTGGCCCCCGGGATGGCCTTGCCGTAGATGCCCGACAGCGCGACGCCCAGCGGGTAATAGACGCCACTGGTGCCGCCGGTCAGGACGGTGACGAACTGCTCGGCCTGGGCCGGCAGCGCGGTGAGCATGCAGACGCCGACCGCGGCCAGGAAACGCTTCATTCAACTTCCCTCCCAAAAAGGCTGTCCGTCTCGGATCGTTCGTAAGACGCTTTGGTTTGCGCCGGATTGTTGGGTATCCTAACTTGCGGGCGGTGGGTCCGCCAGTCCGTAGGATCCGAAAGAAACGCGGCGGTTCGGCACACGCACTCTCCCTTCGGAGGAGGCCGAACGGCGTCTTGACCGGATAGGACGACGCCCCCCTATCCTTGTTCCGGTTGGTCCTGCACCACACTTTATCCCGCAGATCTGGAAGAGCCGTCGAACGAAGCGTCGCGAAGGTCGGGGCAACAGAACGTCACCAACAATGGGAGGACAGCGGATGCCGTGTACCGTTTCCATGACCGTCAACGGAAAGGCGGTCTCGCGCGAGGTGGAGGAGCGGACCTTGCTGGTCACCTTCCTCCGTGACCAGCTCGGCCTGACCGGCACCCATGTCGGCTGCGACACCAGCCAGTGCGGCGCCTGCGTCGTCCACATCGACGGGCGGTCGGTGAAGTCCTGCACCATGCTGGCCGCCCAGGCCGACGGCGCCGCGGTCACCACCATCGAGGGTCTGGCGGCGGCCGACGGCACGCTGCACCCGATGCAGGCGGCTTTCCGCGAGCATCACGGCCTGCAATGCGGCTTCTGCACGCCGGGCATGGTGATGAGCGCCGTCGATCTGGTGACGGCCAACCCCTCCCCCAGCGAGCATGAGGTCCGCGAAGGGCTGGAGGGCAATATCTGTCGCTGCACCGGCTACCACAACATCGTCAAGGCGGTAATGGCGGGGGCGGAGGCGATGCAGGGCGGCACGATGAAGGCCGCCGCCGAATAAAGGTCGGAAAAAGGCTCTCATGGGAGGAACACGAAGATGGCGAACCCCAACGGCATCGGCGCTTCCGTGCGCCGGCGCGAGGACGCGCGCTTCCTGACCGGGCGCGGCACCTACACCGACGACATCCACCGACCCGGCCAGACCCACGCGGTCTTCGTCCGGTCCCCCTACGCCCACGCCCGCATCACCGGCATCGACGCGGCCGAGGCCTTGCAGGCCCCTGGGGTGATCGCCGTGCTGACCGGCGCCGACATGGAGGCCGACAAGGTCGGCAGCCTGCCCTGCGGCTGGCAGATCCATTCCAAGGACGGTTCCCCGATGAAGGAGCCGCCGCACTTCCCCATCGCCCGCGACCGTGCGCGCTACGTCGGCGACGCCGTCGCCGTGGTGATCGCCGAGACGCGCGAGCAGGCGAAAGACGCCGCCGAGCTGGTGATGGTCGATTACGAGGAGCTGCCGGCGGCCGTGACTTCGCGGAAGGCGCTGGAAGGCGGCGCGCCGTTGGTCCATGACGACGTCGGCGGCAACCTCTGCTTTGACTGGCATCTGGGCGACGCGGCGGCGGTGGACGCGGCCTTCGCGCAGGCGGCCCATGTCGCCAAGCTCGATCTGGTCAATCAGCGGCTCATCCCCAACGCCATGGAGCCGCGGGCGGCGCTCGGCGAGTATGACCGGGCGACCGGCGAGCACACGCTGACCACCACCAGCCAGAATCCGCACGTCATCCGCCTGCTGATGGGCGCCTTCGTGCTGGGCATTCCGGAGCACAAGCTGCGCGTCGTCGCCCCCGACGTCGGCGGTGGCTTCGGCTCCAAGATCTTCCATTACGGGGAGGAGGCCGTCGTCACCTGGGCGGCGAAGAAGGTCGGGCGCCCTGTCAAGTGGACCGCCGAGCGCTCCGAGAGCTTCCTGACCGACGCCCACGGCCGCGACCATGTCAGCCACGCCGAACTGGCGATGGACAAGGACGGCAATTTCCTGGCGCTGCGCGTCGCGACCATCGCCAACATGGGCGCCTACCTGTCCACCTTCGCACCGTCGATCCCGACCTACCTCTACGCCACGCTGCTGGCCGGCCAGTACAAGACCCCGGCGATCTACGCCGAGGTCAAGGCGGTCTTCACCAACACCGTGCCCGTGGACGCCTACCGCGGCGCCGGGCGGCCGGAGGCCTGCTACCTGATTGAACGGCTGGTCGAGGTCGCCGCCGCCGAGACGGGCATCGACAAGGCGGAGTTGCGCCGCCGCAACTTCGTGCCGGCCAGCGCCATGCCCTACCAGACCCCGGTGGCGCTCCAGTACGACACCGGCGACTTCGCCAAGAATCTGGACATCGCCCTGCCCTTGGTCGACTATGACGGCTTCCCGGCGCGCAAGGCCGAGTCCGCCCGGCGCGGCAAGCTGCGTGGCATCGGCTTCGCCACCTACATCGAGGCCTGCGGCATCGCCCCCAGCAACATCGCCGGCGCGCTCGGCGCGCGGGCCGGACTGTACGAATCGGCGGAGGTGCGCTTCCACCCGACCGGCTCGGTGACGGTCTTCACCGGCTCCCACAGCCATGGGCAGGGGCACGAGACGACCTTCGCGCAGCTCGTCTCCGAACGCTTCGGCGTGCCGATCGAGAACGTGGAGATCGTCCACGGTGACACCAGCAAGATCCCCTTCGGCATGGGCACCTACGGCTCCCGCTCGCTGGCGGTCGGCGGGTCGGCCATCGTCAAGGCGATGGACAAGGTGGAACGCAAGGCCAAGAAGATTGCCGCCCATATGCTGGAAGCCGCCGAGGCCGACATCGAGGTGAAGGACGGGCGCTTCGTCGTGGCAGGCACCGACAAGGCCCTGACCATCGGCGACATCGCCCTGCAGGCCTACGTCCCGCACAACTTCCCGCTCGACGAGCTGGAGCCCGGGCTGGACGAGCAGGCCTTCTACGACCCGAAGAACTTCACCTACCCCAACGGCTGCCACGTCTGCGAGGTGGAGATCGACCCCGACACCGGCGTGGTCCAGGTGGCGAGCTTCGCCGCCGTGGACGACTTCGGGCGGGTCATCAACCCGCTGATCGTCGAGGGGCAGGTCCATGGCGGGCTGGTCCAGGGCATCGGGCAGGCGCTCTACGAGAACTGCGTCTACGACGAGGAGTCGGGGCAGCTCATCACCGGGTCCTACATGGACTATTGCATGCCGCGGGCGGACGACGTGCCGTCCTTCACGGTGCGCTACCACGAGGACCAGCCCTGCACGCACAACCCGCTGGGCGTGAAGGGCTGCGGCGAGGCCGGGACCATCGGCGCGTCGGCCGCCGTGATGAACGCGGTGGTGCACGCCCTGTCCGAGTACGGCGTCACCCATCTCGACATGCCGGCGACCCCCGAGCGGGTCTGGCAGGCGATCCGGCGCCACACCCCCGCCCAGGCGGCCGAGTAAGAGGGAGGAGACATCATGTACGCCTTCACCTATCACCGCCCCAAGAGCGTCGCCGACGCCGTCGCCCTGCTCGGCCAGTTCGAGGACCCGAAACTGCTGGGCGGCGGGCAGACGCTCCTGCCGACGCTCAAGCAGCGTCTGGCCCGGCCGAGCGACCTGATCGACCTCGGCCAGATCCCGGAGCTTCAGGGCATCCGGGAGGAGGCCGGCGGCCTGACCGTCGGCGCCTTCACCCGCCACGCCCAGGTCGCCCATTCCGAGACGGTGCAGCGGGTTATCCCGGCTCTGGCCAGCCTCGCCGAGGGCATCGGCGACCGGCAGGTGCGCAATATGGGCACGCTCGGCGGTTCGATCTGCAACGCCGATCCCTCCGCCGACTACCCCGCCGCGGTCGGCGCGCTGAAGGCCACGGTGCGGACCGACCGGCGGGAAATCGCCGGCGACGACTTCTTCACCGGCATGTTCGAGACGGCGCTGGAACCCGGTGAGATCGTCACCGCCGTGCATTTCCAGAAGCCGGACAAGGCCGCCTACGCCAAGTTCCGCAACCCGGCCAGCCGCTACGCCATCGTCGGCGTGTTCGTGGCCGTGTTCGGGAACGAGGTGCGGGTGGCGGTGACCGGCGCCGGCCCGTCGGTCTTCCGGGCGGACGACATGGAGGCGGCGCTGGCCCAGGACTTCCGCGCCGACGCCCTGAACGGCGCGTCGGTGTCGGCGGACGGGCTGAACGCCGACATCCACGCCAGCGCCGACTACCGCGCCCATCTGGTGCGGGTGATGGCGAAGCGCGCGGTCGAGGCGTGCGGGTAAAAGTCCCATCACTTTGAAAGTCCCCTCTCCCCTCCGGGGAGAGGGTTAGGGTGAGGGGGGTGCGCTTTTGCCGGACGTACCGGAAAAGCACATCCCCCTCACCGGCCCTCCGGGCCACCCTCTCCCCGGAGGGGAGAGGGGTCACATCACCCAGCAAGGCATCCCGCCAACCATGCCCAACACCCTCCCCGCCTCCGTCGATGACACGCTGGACCTGCTGCGGCGGGGGAACTACGTCGCCGACCGCTCGCTGGCAACGGCGCTGTACCTCGCTCTGAAGCTACGGCGTCCGCTGTTCCTCGAAGGAGAGGCCGGGGTCGGCAAGACCGAGATCGCCAAGGTGCTGTCCGCCACGCTGGGGCGGCGCCTGCTGCGGCTGCAATGCTACGAGGGGCTGGACGTCGCCGCGGCGGTCTACGAGTGGAACTACGCCCGGCAGATGATGGAGATCCGGCTGGCCGAGGCATCGGGCGACCGCGACCGGGACACGCTCGGCGCCGATATCTTCTCCGAACGCTTCCTCATCAAGCGCCCGCTGCTCCAGGCGCTGGAACCCGACTTGGCCGGTCCTCCCGTCCTGCTGATCGACGAGCTGGACCGTACCGACGAGCCGTTCGAGGCCTATCTCCTCGAAATCCTCTCCGACTTCCAGGTCTCGATCCCGGAGTTCGGCACGGTCACGGCGCCGGAGCCGCCCATCGTCATCCTGACCTCCAACCGCACCCGCGAGATTCACGACGCGCTGAAGCGGCGCTGCTTCTACCACTGGGTCGATTACCCCAACGCCGAGCGCGAGCGCGCCATCCTGGCGGTGAAGGCACCAAACGCCGACGCCCGGCTGGCCGCCCAGGTCGTCGGTGTCGTGCAGAGCCTGCGCGGCATGGATCTCTACAAGGCGCCGGGCGTGGCCGAGACTCTGGACTGGGCGCAGGCGCTGGTGGAGTTGAACCAGCTGGAGTTGGAGCCCTCGGTCATCAACGACACGCTGGGCACGCTGCTGAAGTATCAGGATGACATCGCCCGCATCCAGGGCAGCGAAGCCGCGCGCATCCTGGCCCAGGTCAAGACCGAACTCGCCGCCAGCACGGCGCGGTGAGCGGCCATGCAGGGCGGCCTCGCCATCAACCTGATGCATTTCGCCCGGGCGCTGCGGGCGGCGGGGCTGCCGGTCGGGCCGGGCAAGCTGCTCCAGGCGGTCGAGGCGGTGGAGGCGGTGGGGATCGCCAACCGGGCAGATTTCTATTGGGCGCTGTACGCCGTCTTCGTGAACCGGCGCGACCAGCGGGAGGTCTTCGACCAAGCATTCCACGTCTTCTGGCGCAACCCGGACATCCTAAAGCGGATGATGGGGATGATGCTGCCGACCATCCGCACGGAGTCGCCGGACACTCAGGACCCGCTGTCCCGCCGCGTCGCCGACGCGCTGCGAGGCACCGTGCCGGAGGCCGAGGGGCCCGAGAAGTCGGAGATCGAGGTGGACGCCGCCTTCACCGTTTCGGCCCAGGAACGGTTGCAGGAGAAGGATTTCGAGAAAATGTCGGCGGCGGAGATGGCCGAGGCCAAGCGGATGCTCGCCCGCATCGCCCTGCCGGTGGCCGAGGTGACGACCCGTCGCCACCGCCCCGACCCGCGGGGGCCGCGCGTGGACCCGCGGGCGACGCTGCGGCGGATGCTGCGCTCCGGCGGGGACTTGGCCGATCTGGCGCGGCGCAGCCGCCGCACGCGCCCACCACCTCTGGTGGTGCTGTGCGACATCTCCGGCTCCATGACGCGCTATTCGCGGATGCTGCTGCATTTCATGCACGCGCTCAGCAACGACCGCGACCGCGTGCACAGCTTCGTCTTCGGCACCCGCCTGACCAACATCACCCGCCATCTGCGGCACAAGGACGTGGACGTGGCGCTGGACGCCGTGTCGGCGGCGGTGGCGGACTGGTCAGGCGGGACGCGCATCGGGACGGCGCTGCACGCCTTCAACCGGACCTGGGCGCGGCGGGTCCTCGGCCAGGGGGCGGTGGTTCTGCTCATCACCGATGGGCTGGACCGGGATGCCGGCGAGGGGCTTGCGGCGGAGGCGGAACGCCTGCACAAGAGCTGCCGCCGTCTGGTCTGGCTGAACCCGCTCTTGCGGTGGGAGGGGTTCGCACCAAAATCCAGCGGTATCCGGGCCCTGTTGCCGCATGTGGACGACTTCCGCCCGGTGCACAACCTGAACAGTCTGGCCGGGCTCGCCGACGCATTGAACCGCGACGGGCCGCGACGGGCCGAAAGCCTGCGCAAGTGGCTGAAGGAGGCCGCATGAAGGACGATATTCTGGAGCAGGCCGCAGGCTGGCGCGCGGAGGGTCGAAAAGTGGCCCTGGCGACGGTGGTCGCCACCTGGGGGTCCTCCCCCCGCCCGGTGGGCAGCCAAATGGCGGTGGACGACGCCGGTTCGATGATCGGCTCCGTCTCCGGCGGCTGCATCGAGGGGGCCGTGGTGCACGAGGCGCGCAAGACCATGGAGGATGGCGAGCCCCGGATGATCTCGTTCGGGGTCAGCAACGAAATGGCCTGGGAGGTCGGGCTGGCCTGCGGCGGCCGGGTGCAGGTCTATGTCGAGGCCGTGGAATGAAGCGCGACATCACCGAACGGCTGCTGGCCGCCCGCAAGGCCGGGCGTCCCGTGGCCCTGGTCACCGACCTCGGCACCGGTCTGCAGACTCTCGTCTACGAGGACGCCGTCCACGGCGGCTTCGGGCTGGAGGACGACCTTTTGGAGGAGGTGCGGGAGCGGCTGCGCCAGGATCGTTCCGGCCTCGTCAGCGATTTGGAGGAGGAGGAGGACGGCGTCCAACTGTTCGTCCAGACCCACAACCCGCCGCTGCGCCTGCTGGTGGTCGGCGCTGTGCACATCGCCCAGGCGCTGGCCCCCCTCGCCGCGCTGACCGGCTACGCCGTCACGGTGATCGACCCGCGCGGCTCCTTCGCCACGGAATCGCGCTTCCCCGGCGTTTCCCTGCACGACGCCTGGCCGGACGAGGCGCTGTCCGCTCTGGCGATCGACAACCGCACCGCCGTGGTGACCCTGACCCACGACTCAAAGCTGGACGACCCGGCGCTGCTGGTGGCGCTGCGCTCCCCGGCCTTCTACGTCGGGTCCCTCGGCAGCAAGCGCACCCACGCCAAGCGGCTGGAACGGCTGAAGGAACGGGGCATGACCGACGCGGAGCTGGCGCGCATCCATGCCCCGGTCGGGCTGGACATCGGCGCCGTGACCCCGGCGGAGATCGCCCTATCGGTCATGGCCCAGATCACCGCCGTACGGCGCAAGGCCGGCGCGGCCTGACAGGAGTTCATCACCATGTTTTTCGGCCCGCTGCCCTTGCGGGAACTGGAGGGCGCCATTCTGGCGCATTCGGTCCGCCGCGGCTCCGTCAGCTTCAAGAAGGGCCGCGTCCTCAGCGCCGAGGACGTGACGGCGCTGCGCGACGCCGGCCTTACCACGGTGACCGTCGCCAAGCCCGGTCCTGACGACGTGGGCGAGGACGCCGCCGCCGCCCGCATCGCCGCCGCCCTGAAGGGGCAGGAGATCACCGTCGGCGCCGCCTTCACCGGGCGCGTCAACCTGTTCGCCGAATCGCGCGGCCTGTTCGTTCCGGATGTCGAACGGATCAACGCGCTGAACCTCATCGACGAAAGCGTAACGGTCGCCACCTTGCCCGGCTTCGCGCCGGTCGAGCCCGGCCAGATGGTCGCCACGGTCAAGATCATCCCCTTCGCCGCCCCCCGCGGCGCGGTGGAGGGGGCGGAGGTCGAGGCGTCCGCCGGGACGCCGGCGCTGCGCGTCGCCCCCTTCCGTCCGCTGACCGCCGCGCTGATCCAGACCCGCCTGCCCGGCGTGAAGGACAGCGTCCTCGACAAGACCGTGGCCGTGACGCGGCAACGTCTGGAGGCGATGGGCGGGCGGCTGGTCCGCGATTCGCGCTGCTACCACGGCGAGGCGGCGCTCGCCGACGCCATCGCGGCGGCGGGGCGCGTCGATCTGCTGCTGATCGCCGGGGCCTCGGCCATCACCGACCGGCGCGACGTGCTGCCGGCGGGCATTGAGCGGGCGGGCGGCGTGATCGAGCATTTCGGCATGCCGGTCGACCCCGGCAATCTGCTGCTGGTCGCGCATATCGGGGAGACGCCGGTGCTCGGCCTGCCCGGCTGCGCCCGGTCGCCCAAGCTGAACGGCTTCGATTGGGTGCTCCAGCGCATCGCCGCCAACATTCCGGTGACGCGGGCCGACGTGATGCGGATGGGCGTCGGCGGCCTGCTGGCCGAGATTCCCAGCCGGCCCCTGCCCCGTTCCGGCGCCGTCGCGGTGGAGCCGCCGCGCGCGCCGCGCATCGCCGCGCTGGTTCTGGCCGCCGGGCGATCAAGCCGGATGGGCGGCAGCAACAAGCTGCTCGCCGACGTCGGCGGGGAGCCGCTGGTCGTCCGCACGGTCGAATCGGTGCTGGCCTCGCAGGCCAAGCCGGTGGTGGTGGTGACCGGCCACATGGCGGAGGCGGTGTCCGCCCCGCTCGCCGGGCGACCGCTGACCATCGTCCACAACCCGTCCTTCGCCGACGGGCTCAGCGCCTCGCTGCGCGCCGGGCTGGCCGCCCTGCCGGCGGATATCGACGGTGTGGTGGTGTGCCTCGGCGACATGCCGCGCGTCACGCCGCAGGCCATCGACCGGCTGATCGCCGCCTACAACCCGCTGGAGGGCCGGACCGTCTGCGTCCCGACCGTCCATGGCAAGCGCGGCAACCCGGTCCTGTGGGACCGCGGCTTCTTCGCGGAGATGGCGAAGCTCTCCGGCGACGCCGGGGCCAAGGCCCTGCTGGCCACCCACGCCGATCAGGTGGTCGAGGTGCCGGTGGAGGACGGCGGCATCCTCTACGACGTGGACACGCCGGAGCTGCTGGCGGAGCTTCGCGGGTAAGGTCAGGCCGCCCGTTCGATCACCAGATCCAGCCAGCGGCGGGAGATCGTCCGGGCGACCGTCTCGGCGGCGGGCAGGTGCCGCTCCAGCGCCGCGTCCAGCCCGTCGAGGACGGCCCGGTTGCGCTCCCGCGAGTCGACTCCGAACTTCTCCGCCCAGCCGCGGACGATGGCGGCGTCGGCCTCCGGGTGGAATTGGAAGGCGTAGAGGTTGCGACCGAGCCGGAAGGCCTGACGCATGCAGGCGTCGCTCCAGGCCAGCGGCACGGCGCCCTCGGGAAACTCGAAGGTGTCGTAGTGCCACTGCACCATGTGCAGTTCCGGCGCCAGCCCACCGAGCAGTGGATCGTCCGAAGCGGCGTTGAACAGCCGGACTGCGCCCACGCCGATCTCCGCCACCGAATGGCGGTAGACACGGGCGCCGAAGGCACGGGCGGCCAACTGCGCGCCCAGGCAGATGCCCATCACCGGGCGCTCCTCCGCCGCGAAGGCGCGGATCAACTCCATGACCTGCGGAAAGTGCGGCCCCTGCCCATCGTTCCAGGCGTCCTGCGGTCCGCCGAGAACCAGCAGCCCGTGATAGCCCTCCGGCGTGGCGGGGAGCGCTTCCCCTTCGTCCGCGGCGACGGTGACCAGCGTCGCGCCGAACTCGGTCAGCGCGTCCCCGACGAGTCCGGCGGGGGCGTTTCGGTTGTTCTGAACGACCAGGATGCGCATCGAGGGGCCACGTCGGTGAAAGCGGATGCCCCGTTCATGAGCGGCGGGGGCAGCGAAATCAAAGCGAAATCAAGCGGTGCAAGGCGGCTATGCGCCGCGTCGCGGGACAGCGTACAGTGCGAGGACGCGAAGGAAGCCTTTCAACTTCCCCAGGGAGACGAGATCGATGCTGACCCGGATTCGCACGCTGGCGGGGGCCGCCGCTCTTGCCGGCACCTTGCTTTTCCCGACACTCGCCGCCGCGCAGAACGGCACCGTGACCTTCCTGCACTTCAACGACATCTACGAGATTTCCCCGGTGAAGGGTCGCGGCGGCTTCGCCCCGCTGGCGACGGTGCTGAAGGCGGAGCGGGAGCGCAGCGCCGGAGCGCTGACCACGGTGGGCGGCGATTTCCTCTCTCCCTCCCTGCTCTCCGGAACAATGCAGGGGGCGCAGATGCCCGACCTGTTCAACGCCATGGGCGTGGACGTCGTCGGCTTCGGGAATCACGAGTTCGACTTCGGCACGGAGGTGCTGAAGGCCCGCATCGCCGAATCGAGGTTCCCCTGGATCGGCACCAACATCGCCGGTCCGGACGGCCAGCCGCTTCCTGGCTCGGTCGCCACCTGGACGAAGACGGTCGGCGACGTCAAGGTCGGCTTCCTGGGCATCCTGACCCCGGAAACCGCGCATCTGTCCAGTGGAGGGGCGGAGGCCACCTTCACCAACGTGCAGGCCGCCGCGGCCCTGGCGGTGAAGGCGCTGCGCGACGAGGGGGCGAACGTCGTCGTGGCGCTGACCCACCAGACCATCACGGAGGACCGTGATCTGGCCGTCAAGGTGAAGGGCATCGACCTGCTGCTGGGCGGCCACGACCACGACCCGATCAGCTTCTACGAAGGATCGACCCTGATCCTGAAGGCCGGGGCGGACGGCCATTATCTCGGCGTCATCGATCTGGCGGTCAGCACCAAAGCGACCGACAAGGGGCCGGCGACCACCGTCGCTCCCGCCGGCTGGCGCTTCGTCAGCACCGCCGGAGTGGCCCCGGACGCGGAGGTCGGAGCGCTGGTCAAACGCTACACCGACCAGCTCGACACCACGCTGGCCGGGGTGATCGGGCGGACGGAAACCGACCTGGACAGCCGCAAGGACGTCGTCCGTTCGCAGGAGACGACGATGGGCAACCTGATCGCCGACGCGCTGCGCGACGGGCTGAAGGCCGACGTCGCCATCACCAACGGCGGCGGCATCCGCGCCGACACGCTGCACCCGGCAGGCAGTTCGCTGACCCGCAAGGACATCTTCGCGGAGATGCCCTTCGGCAACGTCGCCGTGCTGACGCTGCTGTCCGGCGCCGATATTCTGGCCGCGCTGGAGCATGGCGTGTCGAAGGTGGAGGACAAGGCCGGGCGCTTCCCCCAGGTGTCGGGCCTGACCTTCACCTATGACCCGAAGCTGCCGTCGGGCACACGCGTGACCGGCGTGACGGTGAACGGCCAGCCGCTCGACCCCGCCCGGACCTACCGCGTGGCGACCAACGACTACATGCTGAAGGGCGGCGACGGCTACGCCGCGCTGACCCGCGGCCGGACGGTGGTGGATGCCTCCGGCGCCGTGCTGATGGCGACGATGGTCATGGATTACGTGGAGGCGAAGAAGACGGTCTCCCCGAAGGTCGAAGGCCGCATCGTCGCGAAGTGACCCGCGCGCGCACAAAAAAGAACGCCCCTGGACCGACTGGTCCGGGGGCGCAAGGCCAGGATGGATCGTTGGTGAAGCGTCAGGCGCTGCGGCGAACGTGGCGCGCGGCCCCTTCGGCCCGCGCGTTCAGCCGCCGCACCGCGTCGTTCGCGGTTTTTGCCGACAGCTCCGACACCTTGACGCTGCGGTTCAGCAGAAGTTCCATCTCGTCTTTGACCATGCTGCTCTGCGCGGCGTAGAGGTCCTGGACCGACCGGCTGCGCATCATCGCGTTGATGCCTTCCGCGTTGCGGGCCATGGCCTCCTGGGCGAAGCCCATCCATTCGCGCATGATGGACTGCATCCCGTCCATCAGCACGGACCCGCACTGCGTCATGACGTCCATATTCTCGCGGGCCTGCTGGGCGACCTCGCCCTGGGCTTGTGCGGACAGGCCCATCATGCGGTTGAGTTGATCGGAGGTCTGGCCGGCGACCTGGCCGGCCACCTGGGTCGCCTTTCCCATCATGTCGCTGGCCGTATCGGCGCCGCGCTGGGTCGTTTCCGCGGCGGTTTCCGCCATGCGGCGGGTGGTGTCCTCGGCAACATTCCGGCCTTTGGCGGCGGTGTCGCGCGCGATGGTCTGCGCGTCTTTCTCTGAAGCCATCTGCCTTGCTCCTGGTTTCGTTCCGTCCGAATCGGACGCTCCCCCCACTTTTCTTGAGTGCCGCGATTTTTGTGCAGTGCGACACAAACATCCATATACCATGGCGCCGAATAATAGTTCCACAACTCTAAAAACTAACCTTACCTACTTTTTTGCGGATACAGAGAAGTCTGTGCCAAGGTTTATTGAATAGAGTTTCATATAAAATTTCATGGAGTGTTTTAATTGATCCAAAGAAAATCACCAAGCAGCACGGCAAGTGAGATGCGGATGGCCGGAACACACCCCAAATTCTGAGGTAAGAAACCCTGAGCCGGCACGCTGCCCGTCCTGGTCCGGCACCGGCCCACCCGCGGAGGATGCCCATGCTCATCGGCGTGCCGACGGAAATCAAAAACCATGAATACCGCGTCGGATTGACCCCGGCTTCGGTCCGCGAACTGGTTCATCACGGTCACCGCGTGCTGATTCAGACAGGAGCCGGCGCCGCCATCGGGCTGGACGACGAGCACTATGAAGCCGCCGGGGCGGAGATCGTACCGGACGCCGCAACCGTCTTCGCCCGCGCGGACATGGTGGTGAAGGTGAAGGAACCCCAGCCGCAGGAATGCGCGATGCTGCGCCGGGGGCAGATCCTGTTCACCTATCTGCACCTCGCCCCCGATCCGAACCAGACCAAGCTGCTGCTGGACTCCGGAGCCGTCGCCATCGCCTACGAGACGGTGACGGATTCCCGCGGCGGCCTGCCGCTCCTGGCGCCGATGAGTGAGGTGGCGGGCCGCATGTCGGTGCAGGCCGGCGCCCATTGCCTGGAGAAGGCTCAGGGCGGGCGCGGCGTCCTGCTCGGCGGCGTGCCCGGCGTTCCGGCAGCCAAGGTGGTGGTGCTGGGTGGCGGCGTGGTCGGCACCAACGCCGCCCGCATGGCCATGGGGTTGGAGGCGAAGGTCATCGTCATCGACAAGTCGCTGCCCCGGCTGAAGGAGTTGGATCTGCAGTTCGGCGCGAAGCTTCAGACACTCTATTCGACCGTCGACACGATCGAGGAGCATGTGCTCGACGCCGACCTCGTCATCGGTGCGGTCCTCGTGCCGGGGGCCGAGGCGCCGAAGCTGGTGACCAAGGCCATGGTGGAGCGGATGCGGCGGGGCGCCGTGGTGGTGGACGTCGCCATCGACCAGGGCGGCTGCTTCGAGACCTCGCACCCCACCACCCACGCCGAGCCGACCTATCTGGTGGATGGGGTGGTCCATTACTGCGTTGCCAACATGCCGGGAGCGGTCGCGCGCACCTCGACCTTCGCGCTGAACAACGCCACCCTGCCCTTCACGCTGGCGCTCGCCAACCGGGGGTACCGCGCGGCGCTGGCGCGCGACCCGCACCTGCGCGCCGGGCTGAACATCCACACCGGGGCGATCACCTGCAAGGCGGTTGCCGACGCCCAGGGGCTGGGTTACCAGCCGGCGGAGGAGGCCCTGCGGCTTTAATTCCGTTCCCGGAGGGGGCGACCGTTATCGCCCCCTCCAAAAGCGGGCATTCAGGCCAATCGGAGCCGCGAGAATCGGAAATCGCAGTGGCTGGCGCCGCCGGCCAGGGTTTGCGTTCTTTCCAGATGGATGCCGCGCGTCGCGTAGGCGTCGAAATCGAGACCGCAGATGTTTGGCAGAAGGTCCTTGTCGCCATGGCGGGCCGCGAACTTGCAGAAACCGCAGGCTTTGTAGTTGATGCCGAACTCGAAACGGTCTCCTGGACCCGGCTCGACGAAGTCGTAGACGAAATCTTCGGGAAACTGCTCCTGACGGCTTTTCTCCGCCTGTTCACGGAGAAACGCCTGATTTTCTGGTGACATGAATTGACGCCCCGAGGCGAGGCGTTCCGCTTCGGGCACGGTAAGCAGTTGGGCCTTGTAGGTGTCCCGCTCGATGTCGCCGATCACGGACAGCGGCACGCCGTGCCGCCGGAGCACCCGGCTGATGGCCATGAAGCCCAGGAGACGCATGAAGAAGTCGCTCATGCGACTGTCCGTGCCCCCGACATAGGGCATTTGCGTGAGCACGATGGCGAACTCGTCCATCACCTCCCTCTTGATTCCATCAACGCTGGATGGATGAAGGTGCTCGCCCAACATCGCTTCGGCAAGATCGAGGCGATGGCGCATGGCGGCCTCCATCGCGCTGCGATGATTCTCGTAAAATGGATGGACGGCCTCAACCATTCGGTGCTCCCAAATAAAGAATTGCAATTTCCTTCTGGCTCACGGGCGTTTTCCGGCGAAGCGGGCAGCGATCTCCCCGACGATGCCGCGGCGGAACAGCAGCACGCAGGCGACGAAGATCACGCCGATCACCACCGGCACCGGCAGGTTGCTCGCCGCCAGATAATTCTCCAGCGTCACCACCAGCGCCGCCCCGACCACCGGGCCGAACAGCGTTCCGATGCCGCCCAGCAGGGTCATCAGCACCACCGCGCCGGACATCTGCCACTGCACGTCGGTCAGCGTGGCGAGTTGGAAGACAATCGCCTTGGTACCGCCGGCCAGACCGGCCAGCGCCGCGGACAGGACGAAGGCCATCAGCTTGTAATGATCAGTGCGATAGCCGAGCGAGATGGCGCGCGGCTCGTTCTCGCGAATCGCCTTCAGGACCTGCCCGAAGGGCGAATGGACGGTGCGCCAGATCACCACGAAGCCGAACAGGAAGACCGCCAACACCGTGTAGTACATCGACATCGATTGGCTGAGGTCGATCACCCCGAACAGATGCCCGCGCGGCACCGCCTGGATGCCGTCCTCGCCGCCCGTGAACTTGAACTGCAGCGCCATGAAGAAGACCATTTGCGACAGGGCCAGCGTGATCATGGCGAAGTAGATGCCCTGCCGCCGAATCGCCAGCGCGCCGAAGGCCAGCCCGAGCGTTGCGGAGAAGGCCGTTCCCAGCAGGATGCCGAGTTCCGGCGGAAGCCCCCAGACCTTCACCGTGTGGGCGGTGATGTAGGCCGCGCCGCCGAAGAAGGCGGCATGGCCGAAGCTCAGCAGACCGGCGAAGCCGATCAGCAGGTTGAAGGCGCAGGCGAACAGCGCGAAGCACAGCACCTTCATCACGAAGACGGGGTACAGCACGTAGGGCGCGGCAATCAGGACCAGCAGCAGCACGGCCAGGGCCAGCAGACCCGGCATGGCCGGTCGCCCGGTGGCGGAAGCCGCGGTGTCGCGGCGGACGGCGTGGATCTCGGTCGCCATGGGTCACCTCTCCCGCCCGAACAGGCCGGCGGGCTTGATCAGCAGCACCACGGCCATGATGACGAAGACGACGATGTTGGACGCCTCCGGATAGAACACCTTCGTCAGACCTTCCAACAGGCCCAGACCGTATCCGGTCAGCACCGCCCCCAGAATCGACCCCATGCCGCCGATCACCACCACGGCGAAGACGACGATGATGAGGTTGGAGCCCATCAGCGGCGACACCTGATAGATCGGGGCGGCCAGCACGCCGGCCAGCCCGGCCAGAGCGACGCCGAAGCCATAGGTGGCCGTGATCATCAGCGGCACATTGATGCCGAAGGCCTGGACCAGCACCGGATTCTCGGTTGCGGCGCGCAGGTAGGCGCCGAGCTTCGTCCGCTCGATGGCGTACCAGGTGGCGAGGCAAACGACCAGCGAGGCGACGACGACCCAGCCGCGGTAGTTGGGCAGGAACATGAATCCAAGATTCTGCCCGCCACGCAGCAGGTCGGGGATCGGGTAGGGCTGGCCCGACACGCCATAGAAATGGCGGAAAATCCCCTCCACGATCAGCGCGAGGCCGAAGGTCAGCAGCAGCCCGTAGAGATGGTCGAGTTTGTAGAGGCGGCTGAGCAGCGTCTTTTCCAAAAGCACGCCGAAGGCACCGACCACCAGTGGCGCCAGCAGCAACGCCCACCAATAGCCGATCCCCGCCGTGGTCAGCAGCAGCCACGCCACGAACGCTCCCAGCATGTAAAGGGCGCCGTGGGCGAAGTTGATGACGTTGAGCATGCCGAAGATGACCGCCAGCCCGAGGCTAAGCAGCGCGTAGAAGGACCCGTTGATCAGCCCCAGCAGAAGCTGCCCGAACAGCGCCTGGGGCGGGATGCCGAAGATGGTGGACATGTGTGGTTCGCCTCCGGCCGTTCCGCGCGGCGGGTGATCGCCCCGGCCCCCGTCCCCGCGCGATGGCGGGAAACCGGGCGCCAGGGCGGGCGGGGATCAGCCCGGCAGCTTGCAGCCGCTTTCCGCCAGGGTGGCGAAGGCCTCGTCGCCGGGGATGGTGCGGATGATCTCGTAGTAATCCCACGGCCCCTTGGACTCGCTGGGCTTCTTCACGCGGGCCAGATACATGTCGTGGACCATCCGCCCGTTCGGCAGGATCTTGCCGTTCTTGGCGAACATGTCGTTGACCGGCATCTCCTTCATCTTGGCGGCGACGGTCGGCCCGTCGTCGGTCCCCGCCGCCTCGATGGCCTTCAGGTAATGCTTCACCGAGGAGTAGCTGCCGGCCTGCACCATGGTCGGCATCTTGCCGGTCTTCGCCTTGTACTTCTCCGACCAGGCGCGCTTCTCGTCGTCCATGTCCCAGTAGAAGCCGGTGGTCAGGACGAGGTCCTGGGCGACCTGGAGGCCCAGCGCGTGCACGTCCGACAGGAAGATCAGCAGCCCGGCCAGCTTCTGCTGCCCGCTCTGCGTCAGCCCGAACTCCGACGCCTGCTTGATCGAGGTGATGGTGTCGCCACCGGCGTTGGCGAGGCCGATGACCTGCGCGCCCGACGACTGCGCCTGCAGCAGGAAGGAGGAGAAGTCCGCCGTGTTCAGCGGTGCGCGCACAGCGCCGACGACCGTACCGCCGGCCTTCTTCACCTGCGCCGCCGTGTCGGTTTCGAGCTGGTGGCCGAAGGCGTAGTCGGCGGTCAGGAAGAACCAGCTCTTGCCGCCCTCCTTCACAATGGCCTGACCGGTGCCGACGGCCAGCGCGCGAGTGTCGTAGGCCCAGTGGAAGCCGGTGGGCGAGCAGGCGTCGCCGGTCAGGCGCGAGGTCGCCGGCCCCTGCATCAGGAAGATCTTCTTCTTCTCGCGCGTCACCTCCTGCACCGCCAGGGCGACGCCGGAGTTCGGCACGTCGACGATGACGTCCACCCCGTCGCGGTCGATCCATTCGCGGGAGAGGTTGGAGCCGATGTCCGGCTTGTTCTGGTGGTCGGCCGAGACGACTTCGATGGGCTTGCCAAGAATCTTGCCGCCCACCTCCTCGACCGCCATGCGGACGGCGACCGCGGAGCCTTCGCCGCCGAGGTCGGCGTAGAGGCCGGAGCGGTCGTTGAGGACGCCGATCTTTACGACGTCGCCCGAAACCTTGCCCTGCTGGGCCTGCGCGGAACCGACGGCCAGCGCGGCAAGCGCCGCTCCGGCAAGCAGACGTGCAATCATTCCATTCCTCCCCGTTCGAATTCGAGCGTTTCTGCTTGTTGATTCAGACACCCAGATACGTGTGCAGCTTCTCCATGTTGGCGGCGAGCTGGTTGTTCGGGATCATGTCCACCACATGGCCTTCCTCCATCATGTAATGGCGATCGGCGATGGTGGCGGCGAAGCGGAAGTTCTGCTCCACCAGCAGGACGGTGAAGCCGCGCTGCTTCAGCTTGCGGACGGCCACCCCGATCTGCTCGATGATCACCGGGGCCAGCCCTTCCGTCGGCTCGTCGAGAAGGATCATGGTGGCGCCTGTGCGCAGGATGCGCGCGATGGCCAGCATCTGCTGCTCCCCACCCGACAGGCGGGTGCCCTGGGTCGTACCCCGGCCCTGCAGGTTGGGGAACAGCTCGTAGATCTGCTGGACCGTCATGCCGCCGTCCTTCACGACCGGCGGCAGCGTCAGGTTTTCCTCGACGTTCAGCGAGGCGAAGATCCCGCGCTCCTCCGGCACATAGCCGATGCCGAGGCGCGGAATCTTGTGCGGCGCCATGCCGATCAGTTCCTGCCCCTGGAAACGGATGGCGCCGGTGCGCCGGCCGACAATGCCCATGATGGAACGCATGGTGGTCGTCTTGCCGGCGCCGTTGCGGCCCAGCAGCGTCACCACCTCGCCCTGGCGGACCTCCAGGTTCACGCCGTGCAGGACGTGGCTTTCACCGTAGAAGGCGTGGAGATCGGAGACCTCCAACATCGCGGTCTTCACCGTTGCGCCGTCAGGCATGACCGCTCCCCATATAGGCTTCCCGAACCTTCGGGTGACGCGACACCTCGGCGTAGGGGCCTTCGGCCAGGATCTCGCCGCGGGCCAGGACGGTGATCCAGTCCGACAGGTTGGCGACCACCGACAGGTTGTGCTCGACCATCAGGATCGTGCGGTTGGCCGAGACCCGCTTGATCAGCGCGGCGATGCGGTCGATGTCCTCGTGCCCCATGCCGGCCATCGGCTCGTCGAGCAGCAGCATTTCTGGCTCCAGGGCGAGCGTCGTGGCGATCTCCAGCGCGCGCTTGCGGCCATAGGGAAGCTCTGCCGCCGGCCGGTGGGCGTAGCCGGTCAGCCCGACATCCTCCAGCAGTTCCATCGCCCGCCCGTTCAGACGGTCGAGCACCGATTCCGATTTCCAGAAGTGGAAGGAGTTGCCGAGCGGCCGTTGCAGCCCGACGCGCACATTCTCCAGAACCGACAGATGCGGGAACACCGCCGAAATCTGGAAGGAGCGGATGATGCCCAGGCGCGCCACGTCCGCCGGCTTCACCGCGGTGATGTCGCGCCCGTTGAATAGGATGTTCCCATTGCTGGGTTGAAGAAACTTGGTGAGCAGATTGAAAACGGTCGTTTTTCCGGCCCCGTTGGGACCGATCAGCGCATGGATGGACCCCCGGTTCACCCGCAGGCTGACGTCGCGGACGGCGACGAAGCCCCGGAATTCCTTGGTCAGTCCGCGCGTCTCCAGAATGACGTCACTTGCCATATCCTCCCCATTTCCTGTTTTCAGCAGCCTTCCGCGAGACCGTCTGTTGTTTGGTTCAGGTTTGCAGCAATCTGTCACACGTACAGCTTACGGAAAGAACTTAATCCCGTCCATCCGGAAGCATCAAAGGTGTGACAAAGCCTGGCCGGACGGCAGAACCGTCGGCAAAAGGGGGCCGTGGGAGGCCGAAACGGGGGCATGAAAAAAGCGGCCACGCAGGGCCGCACACCGACTCGCGGCACGCCCCCGGACTTGAAACCGGAAGCGTGCCTTTCTCTTTCGACGCAGGAGCCGGAAACCGCGGTACCGATACGACTCAGGCGGTCGTGGATCAGGCCGCCGAGGTCAGCGGAAAGCCGCTGTAGTCAAGCGACGCGGACCAGAAGCGTTCGAGCTTGCGCAGGGTCTCGTTCGCCTTGACCAGCTCCTCGTCGCTGAAGCCGGCCTTCTCCAGCGCCGTCAGGTGGCGCTCGAACATGCGGCTGATCTTCTCGCGGAGATCGAGGCCCTTCTCCGACAGGCGGACGCGCACCGACCGGCGGTCGTGCGGCGAACGCTCCTGCCCGAGATAGCCGTTCTCGACCATCTTCTTCACGTTGTAGGACACGTTGGAGCCGAGATAGTAGCCGCGCGCCGTCAGTTCGCCGACGGTCATCTCGTCTTCGCCGATGTTGTACAGGATCAGGCTCTGGACGTTGTTGATGTCCTGGATACCGAGCCGGTCAAGCTCGGTCTTCAGCACCTCGAGAAAGTGGCGGTGAAGCCGTTCGATCAAGAGGATGCTTTCATAATAGGGTTTGCGCACCGCGGTCTCCTTTGGCTCGTACCGGACATGGGCCGACCTGTGGCCTTTCCGGGGTCCTTAAGGGGAGATTAACCGATCATTGTCCGGCAATCACCTCAATAATGCCCCAAAAGCACAGCCCGGGTTGTAGAACAGCCTGGCCCTGCGGAATACCCCCGTCCTGCCGTGCCAAGCCCCGTCGCGTGCCAGGAGGTGCCTGGAATCCAGGCACCCCGGCGGCGTTCCCCCCGGCGAACCGGGCAGCAAGCCGACCCGTCCCATCCGACCCCCGACAACAACCGTCAGGCAACAACAACGGTCAGGTTTGAGACAAGTCCCGCAAGGATTTCCCCGATACTAACGCAGAAACGCGCGGAATGTGCCCGCATCCGTGCACGTTCAGAGTGCAATAAAGGGGAGCGGTCCTCTTCATTCGGTAAAGCGCAAATCCCCGCCAACGGGTTCGGCGAAGTAACCGGCCACCTCTTCAGCCGTCACTTCGCTCAGAGAAGCGGGCGACCAGCGCGGATTCCGGTCCTTGTCGACCAGCGCCGCGCGGATGCCTTCGTAGACATCGTGGCGGGCGAGGAAGGCGAGGCTGAGGCGAAGCTCCTGGATCATGCAGCCGTCGAAGTCCAGCTTGGCGCCGCGGCGCAGCGCCTCCAGCGTCACCTTCAGGCTGGTCGGCGATACGCGATTCAGCGTGGCGAGCTGGCCAGCCGCCCATTCCGTGCCTTCGGCCTCCAGAGCGGCGACGATGGCCTCCACGCCATCATGGGCGTAGCAGCGGTCGATGGCCGCGCGGTTGGCGGCGACCGGCGGTTCGCCGGCTTCCTCGCGATGGCGCGCAACCGCCTCGTCGGCCGGCACGCCGTCGGCCAGCTCGGCGATCAGGGACTCCAGCTTGGCGCTGGGCACGAAGGCGTCGGCGGCGCCGACCTCGATCATGTCGGCCGCCTTCAGGCGGTCGCCGGTCAGGCCCAGCCAGATGCCGACCTGTCCGGGCAGGCGCGGCAGGAAATAGGTGCCACCGACGTCCGGATAGAGGCCGATGCCCGTCTCCGGCATGGCGAACATCGTCCGCTCGGTCACGATCCGGTGGGAACCGTGAACCGACAGGCCGACGCCGCCGCCCATGCTGATGCCGTCGATCAGCGCGACATAGGGCTTCGGGCAGGTGTGGATCAGGCGATTGAGGACGTATTCCTCGCTGAAGAAGGCGCGAATGGACGCGCCGTCGTCCTGCCCCGCCTTGGCGGCCTTGCCCGTCTCGTACAGGTTCACCACGTCGCCGCCAGCGCAGAAGGCCTTCTCTCCCGCGCCCTGCACGACGATGGTCTTGACCTCGGGATCGGCGATCCAGGCGCGCAACTGCGGATCGAACAGGCGGATCATGCCCAGCGTCAGGGCGTTCAGCGCCTTCGGGCGGTTCAGCGTCACCAGCCCGATGGAGCCGCGGCGTTCGAAAAGGATCTCGGCGAACTGGATCTCGGCAGGGTCGCTCATGGTTCCGGTCGTTTCCATTTGTTCGTTTGTGGGGCGAATTGATCGGTTTCGGGCGATGATACGGGCGGCGGGCGGCGTGTCAAACCGCGGTTTCGCAGCGCAGCGTCGCGGAACACCGCCCCCGCCTCAGCCGTTGCCGCACCCACAGTCATGAGCGGGACAGTTCCATGATGGCAGCCTCAGCAGCGCAAGCGTCACGTCAGGAGGGAGCGGGCCGCAAGACGGCCATCATCCTCAACCGGTCCGCGGGAACGCTGGCCGGACAGCCGATCGACGATACGGTGGCGGCGATCCGCAGCGCCTTCGAGCGGCACGGGGCGGAGGTGTCGCTGACCGCGGTGGAGCCGGCCGACTGCGCATCGGAAATCCGCAAGGCGATCGACTCCGACGCGGAGCTGGTCATCGTGGGCGGCGGCGACGGGACCATCCACACCGCGGTCAACATGATCCTGCCCACCGGCAAGATCCTGGGCATCCTGCCGCTCGGCACCATGAACCTGCTGGCGCGCGATCTGAAAACCCCGCTGGACCTCGACGAGGCGTACGAGGCCCTGGCCGCCGGCGATGTGAGCAGCATCGACGTGGCGGAGGTGAACGGCGAGGTCTACCTGAACAGCTCCGTCCTCGGCTTCTATCCCCAGGTGGTGCAGGAGCGCGAGGAGAAGCGCAAGCGGCACCGACTTTTGAAATGGCCGGCGATGGCGCTCGCCATGGTCCGCACCTTCCGCCGCCTGCCCCTGCTCGACGTGCGGATCGATTGGGGCGAGGGGCCGCGCCGCGTGCGCACTCCGATTCTGGTGGTCTCCAACAACCCCTTCGACGGCGAGGCGGGCAGCATGCTCCTGCGCCGCGACCGTCTCGATTCCGGCAAGCTCGGCGTCTATGTGGCGCGGCAGCGCGACCCCTGGGGGCTGCTGCGGCTGATGGGCCGCACCATGCTCGGAACTTGGCAGCAGGATGAGGAGTTGGAAACGCTGACGGCCACGCAACTGACGGTGCACAGCCGGCGGCGGCGGCTGAAGATGGTCAACGACGGTGAAATCCTGCAGATGGAACCGCCGCTGAACTACCGCATCCGTCCCAAGGCGCTGAAGGTCCTGCTGCCCAAGGCGGCGCCCGAAGGCGACGGCACGGCGGACGGCGCGTGACGGGAATGACTGCCGGGGAGGTGTCGTGAAGAAGCTCGCCCACATCTCGGACCTGCATTTCGGGCGGATCGACCCGCTGGTGGTCGACGGCCTGCTGGCTGACCTGACGGTGGCGCAGCCCGACCTGATCGTCATCTCCGGCGATCTGGTCCAGCGCGCCAAGGCCCGCCATTTCCTGGAGGCGCGGGCCTTCCTGGAGAAGCTGCCCTTCCCCTATCTGGTCGTGCCGGGCAACCACGACATCCCGGTCTACAACGTGGTACGCCGATTCCTCGACCCGTTCGGCAACTACAAGCGCTACATCACCACCGACCTCAGCCCCTTCCACATCGATTCGGAAATCGCCGTGCTGGGGATCAACACGGCGCGCTCGGTCATCACCGACTTTTCCGAGGGGCGCATGAACAAGGCGCAGATCAAGCGCGTGCGCGAGGTGTTCTGCGAGGTGCCGGACACCGTCTTCAAGGTGCTGTTCACCCACCACCCCTTCCTGCCGCCGCCCGACGCGCCGAAGACGAAGCTGGTCGGGCGGCACAAGCTGGCCCTGCCGGCGCTGGAGAGCTGCGGGGTCGACCTGCTGCTGGCCGGGCACCTGCACCGCGCCTATTCCGGCGACATCATGACCCACCACACCCAGGTGGCGCGCTCCATCCTGGTCGCCCAGGCCTCCACCGCGACCTCCACACGCCTGCGCAACGAGGCCAACGCCTACAACCTCATCGCCATCGAACCGCCGCGCGTCACCTTCGAGGTGCGGTCCTGGGAGGGAGCGGCCTTCACCGGCGGCCTCGTCTCGCAATGGCGCAAGGACGGGCACCGCTGGGTCATGGAGATGCAGGACTCGGGATTCAGACCTGTGAGCGGTGCGGCTTGAGTCGCGGCGGCCATGCGGCGTAGGATCGCGCCGCAAGTTTTAAGAGCACATCAGGTCCCCCGCATGTCCGCTTCGCATTTCCGGTCCCCGGCGTCCTTCCCGCGCACCCGGCTTCGCCGCAATCGCGCCGACGCCTGGACCCGCCGCCTCGTCGCCGAAAACCGCCTGACCGTGGACGACCTGATCTGGCCGGTCTTCGTCATCGAGGGGCAGAATCAGCGGGTGCCCGTGGCCTCCATGCCCGGCGTGGAGCGGCTGACCATCGACCTGCTGACCGAAGCGGTGGCCGCGGCCGGCGATCTCGGCATCCCCTGCGTCGCCCTGTTCCCGGTCGTCGGCGCCGAAGGCAAGTCGGAGGACGCGGCGGAGGCCTACCGCCCCGACAACCTGATGAACCGCGCCATCCGCGCGCTGAAGGCCGCGGTGCCGCATGTCGGCATCCTGGGCGACGTGGCGCTCGACCCCTACACCACCCACGGCCACGACGGGCTGATGCGCGACGGCTACATCCAGAACGACGAGACGGTCGAGGTGCTGGCCCGGCAGGCGCTGTCTCAGGCCGACGCCGGCGTGGACATCGTCGCCCCGTCGGACATGATGGACGGCCGCATCGGCCTGATCCGCGACCGGCTGGACAGCCATGGGCATGAGTTGGTGCGGCTGTGCTCCTACGCCGCCAAATACGCCTCGGCCTTCTACGGCCCGTTCCGCGACGCGGTGAATTCCGGCGGCTTCCTGAAGGGTGACAAGAAGACCTACCAGATGAACCCCGCCAACACCGACGAGGCCCTGCACGAGGTCGCCCTCGACCTGCAGGAAGGGGCGGACATGGTGATGGTGAAGCCGGGCCTGCCCTATCTGGACGTCATCCGTCGGGTGAAGGACACCTTTGCGGTTCCGACCTTCGCCTATCACGTCTCCGGCGAATACGCGATGCTGCGCGCCGCCGCGCAGAACGGCTGGCTGGATTACGACAAGGCGCTGCTGGAGACCCTGACCGGCTTCAAGCGCGCCGGCTGCGACGCCATCCTGACCTACGGCGCCGTGGACGCGGCGCGGCGGTTGAGGGAAGGCTGAGCCGTTCGGGCTCGTCTTTGAGCTGTTCGGGCGCACGGGTGTGCGGACGCTTTTATAGCATGTGGCCATCGCCGACCGATGGAGTTTCCCCATGCACAATCGTTCCGCTCTCCTGCTCGCCGCCATCCTTGCCATGGGCGCCGCCCCGGCCACCGCTTTCGAGCTGACCAGCCCCGACATCAAGGACGAGGCACCTCTGGGCGAGCGGCATGTCTTCGCCGGCTTCGGCTGCACAGGGGAAAATCTCTCGCCAGCGTTGGCCTGGAAGGGCGCACCGGCCGGCACGCGCAGCTTCGCTGTCACCGCCTACGACCCCGACGCGCCGACAGGCAGCGGCTGGTGGCATTGGATCGTCTTTAACCTTCCCGCCACCACCCTGCGGCTTTCGGCCGGGGCCGGAAATCCGGACACGGGATTGCTTCCGGCCGGAGCGTTGCAAAGCCGCACCGACTTCGGCACGCCGGGCTACGGCGGTGCCTGTCCGCCGGTCGGCGACACACCACACCGCTACGTCTTCACCGTCCACGCATTGAAGACGGACAGCCTTCCGCTCGACGCGAACTCGTCGGGCGCCATGGTCGGCTTTCTACTAAACGCGAACCGCCTGGAAAAGGCCACGCTGACCGCGCGCTACGGTCGATGAGCGTGCGGAAGGAGCGCAGCGGACCTTGCCCGCGCGTCCCGGCGCCTCCTAGACTGGACGCCGCCATGACACCGGACCTCCTTCCTGCATTGTCCCGCTACGCCGCCCGCGACATCCGACCGGGCTCCGGCGATCGCCCGCACCGCCCCGAACTGTGGGCGTTCGTGGCCCGCAACCGCGAACGCATCACGGACGTCCGCATAGAACGCACGGCCTTGATCGTGGTGATCGACGGTGCCAAGGAGGTCACCGACACCCGCGGCACCCACCATTTTCCGAAGGGTTCGGCGATGCTGCTGCCGCCCGGCTGGATCGGCACGGTGGTGAACGCCCCGAGCGAGGCGACCGGGCATTACCGCGCCCTGATCCTGGAGTTCCCGGGGGACATGGTCCGGCGGCTTCTCGACGCCCATCCCACCGCACGGGCCGGCACCCGGCAGCATCCGCGCGACTTCCGCGTGGCCCTGACGCCCGCTCTGGTCAGCGCGGTGGAGCACGCCGCCGCCGGCTTGGCCGCGGGCGCCGCGCTCAGCCCACGCCTCGTCGAGCACCGCTGCATGGAAGTCCTGCTGGCCCTTCTGGACGACTGTGTTTGGTGGCTCGGACACGGAATGCCCGGTGGCACGGCCGACGCGGTCCGCCAATTGGTCCGCGCCTATCCCGACCAGCCTTGGACAGCCAGGAGCGTCGCTGTCGAGATGGGTCTCAGCACGGGGACCTTGCGCCGACGCCTTGCCGATGAAGACGCCTCCGTACGGCGCATCCTGACGGAGGAGCGTGTCGCTCACGCCCTTCGGTTGCTGGAAAGCGACGAGCTGTCCGTGCAGGAAGCGGCGGAAGCCGTTGGCTACACCTCCCGCTCCCACTTCGCCCGACGGGTTCGGGCCGTTACGGGCGCGAACCCGTCGGACCTGCGTGGCGATGGTCGCTGATTACTTCGGCGTGCCCTTCCACACCTGGAACTGCGGTGTTTCCAGCAGCAGATCGGCGTGGCCGAAGGCCGTCTTGAACAGCTTGCCGACACCCGCCGTCCGTTGGGTCACCGCGACCAGCGAGCCGCGCAGCTTCAGATACTGCTTGGTGCCGGCGACCAGCGCCTCCAGCATTCCGAAATCCTCGTCCTTGCCGCGGTGGAGCGGCGGGTTCGACACTATCAGCCCGAAGCGTTCCCGCGCGCCGAGCCCGGTCAGCCCGTCGCTCAACACGCATTCCGCGTCCGGCACGTTCTGGCGGGCGGCGTGCAGAGCCACCGCGTCGATGTCCAGCAGGGTCAGCCGGGCGTCTAGCGTGCGCTCCCGCACCGCCCGCGCGATCACCCCGGCGCCGCAGCCGAAATCCAGGACGGCGGTGCCCACCGCGATCTCCGGCAGGACCTGGAGGAGGCATTCCGTGCCGCTGTCGAGACGGCCATGGGCGAACAGGCCGGGATAGGACACGAGATCCAACGCCTCGTCGCGCCCCGGCAGCGGCAGGGTGACGGTCTCCCGCCAATCCTCCAGATTGCCCTTGGCCGAATCGCTGGTCCGGCGGGTTTCCAGCAGGCGGGTGCGGCGCTTGATGGTCAGTGTCTCCACGCCTTCGGCCAGCCCGTCGAAGCGCTTCGGCGCGGAGGTGATGCCCTCGTCGTTGCTGCCGGCGATCCACAGCGGCGCCCCTGCCGGCAAGCGGGCTGCCAGGGCGTGCAACGCCATCTCGAAGGCGGCCCAGCCGCGCGGCAGGCGCAGGACCCCGCCATCGAAGGCACCGTCTGCCGGCCAGGGCGTGGCCAACTTGCCGTCCAGCGCCAAGCGGTGCCAGGAGACGACCTCCGCCCCGCCGTCGGCCAAGGCCGCTTCCATGGCGCCGTCGGTGTCGCCGGCCACCAGGATGCGGCCCTGCGGGCGGCGCTCGGCCAGGGCCTCCGCGGCAACGCCGGCCACGGTGGAATCGCGGTCGGTCGCGCGGTTGGACAATCGGCTCACAAGCTTTTTCCCTTTATCCCCTGGTCCTTCAACCCTTGTCGCGCATCAGGCGCGCCTTGTCGCGCTGCCACGACCGCTCCTTCTCGGACTCGCGCTTGTCATGCTTCTTCTTGCCAGTGGCGAGGCCAACCTCGACCTTGGCAATGCCGCGATCGTTGAAATAGACGGTCATCGGGATCAGCGTGATCCCCTTCTGCTTAATGGCGCCCATGAGCTTGCTCAGCTCGCGGCGGTGCACCAGCATCTTGCGCGGGCGCTTGGTCTCGTGCTGAAGCCAGCGGCCCGCCTGCCCGTATTCCGGAATGTAGGCGTTGAACAGGTACAGTTCACCGTTCTTGAGGCCGGCGTACGCCTCGTTGATGCTGGCACGGCCGCCGCGCAACGACTTCACCTCGGTGCCGGTCAGGATCAGACCGGCCTCCAGGGTGTCTTCGATGAAATAGTCGAAGCGTGCGCGGCGGTTCTGTGCCGCCATGCGCCTTGGTTCGGGCTCGCGGGCGGCCACGGATCCTCCTTCCCTAGGGCGGGGTGCTGCCGTCCCTTAGGACAGCAGCCCGGCCTTCTTCATCGCGTCGCGGACGGTGGTCCGCGTGCTTTCCGACGCGGCAACCATCGGCAAGCGAACCTCGTCCGAGGACTTGCCGAGCAGGCTGGCGGCGTACTTCACCGGGGCCGGACTCGTCTCCACGAACATGGAATCGTGCAGCGGGGTCAGCAGGTCGCGGTACTTGTAGGCGGTGGCGAGATCGCCCTTCCGCCATGCGTCCTGCATCGCGGCGCACTGGGCCGGCGCGATGTTGGCCGTCACCGAGATGCAGCCGACGCCGCCCTGCGCGTTGAAGGCCAGTGCCGTCGCGTCCTCGCCCGAGAGCTGGATGAAGTCGGGACCGACCTCCTGCAGCAGGCGGACCGGGCGGGCCAGATCCGCCGTGGCGTCCTTCACGCCGATGATGTTCGGCAGCTTGGCGAGGCGGGCCATGGTTGCCACCGACATATCCACGACACTGCGGCCGGGAATGTTGTAGATAACGATCGGCAAATCCGCCGCGTCATGGATCGCTTTGAAATGCTGGTACAGACCTTCTTGCGTCGGCTTGTTGTAATAGGGCGTGACCACCAGCGCCGCGGTGGCGCCGGCCTTCTTCGCATGCTGGGTCAGCGAGATCGCCTCCTCGGTGGAGTTCGACCCGGTGCCGGCGACGACCGGAACCTTCCCGCCCGCGGCCTCGATGCACAGCTCGACGACCCGGTTGTGCTCCTCGTGGGAGAGGGTGGGCGACTCGCCCGTGGTGCCGCACGGCACGAGACCGTGGGTGCCCTGCGCAACCTGCCACTCGACGAAGGACTGGAAGGCGGCCTCGTCCACTTTCCCGTTTTTAAACGGGGTCAAAAGAGCGACGATGGAACCGTACAACATGCCTGCCACCTCCGACGGACTTCAAGAAAAGTGTCGCGCACCTTAGCCGCACCCGTTCCCCCGAGCAAGAGCGCCCGGATGATCATCCGACATGCCACCCGTTCCGCCATTGCCGCCGCCCTGCTGGGGCTGATCGTGCTGGCCCAGCCCGCCGGGGCGGCCAGCCTGACGGCGCAGGACCTCGCCGTCTACCGGCAGGCCTTCAAGGCGGCCGACAACGACCGCCACGACGAGGCGCTGCGCATCGCCGCCCAAGCCTCCAACAAGTTGCCGGCCAAAGTGATCCGCTGGATGGCCCTGGCGACTCCCGGCGGCGGCAGCTTCGACGAGATCGCCGCCTTCATCCGCGAGAACGGCGACTGGCCCAACCAGGCGCAGCTTCGCCGTCAGGCGGAAAAGGCGATGCCCATCGACCTGGACGAGGACCGGGTGCTGGCTTGGTTCAAGCAGTACCCGCCCCTGTCCAACGAAGGCTTCATGCGCCACGCCGACACGCTGCTGGCGACCGGCAACGCCGAGCGGGCGGTGCGGATGGTGCGCGACCGCTGGGTGGAGGCGAACTTCACGTCCGCGGACGAGGAGCAGTTCCTGGCCCGCTACCGCTCTCATCTGCGTCCGCAGGAGCACAAGGCGCGCATCGACCGGCTGCTGTGGGAGCGCCAGGAAGCCGCGGTGCGCCGCATGCTGCCCTTCTTCGACGAAGCCTACGACCTGCTGATCGAGGCGCGGATCGCGCTGGACGGCGACGCCAAGAACGCCGACGCGGCGCTGGCCCGCGTGCCCGCCTCGCTGCGCAATGACCCCGGCTTGCTGTTCGACCGTGCCCGCTACCGCCGCCGCAAGGGCGACGACGCCGGGGCGCTGGAGATCATCGTCCAGGCGCCCAAGGACATGGGCCGTCCGCAGGCGTGGTGGACGGAGCGCCACATCCTGGCCCGCCGCGCCATGGTGAACGGCGACCACAACCTCGCCTACCGTCTGGTGACGGCTCATGGACAGACCGAGGGCAGCGGCGCGGCGGAGGCGGAATTCCTCGCCGGCTTCCTGGCGCTGCGCTTCCTCGACGATCCGTCGAGCGCCTTCAACCACTTCCACAAGCTCTACCGCTCGGTCGGCGCGCCAATCAGCAAGGCGCGCGGTGCCTACTGGTGCGGGCGTGCGGCGGAAGCGCTGGGCCAGACGGCGCAGGCCAAGGACTGGTACTCGAAGGCCGCCCAGTACGGGACGACCTTCTACGGGCAGCTCGCCGCCCGCCACGCCGGGAACGGGCGCATCGCCTTGCCCGCCGAACCGCGCGTGTCCAACGCCGACGCCACCGCCTTCGAACGGCGGGAGGTGGTGCGCGTGACCAAGCTGCTGGCCGAGATCGAGGGCAACACCGACGAGCGGGTGACCGCCTTCCTGCGCCGCATCAGCCTCGACGCCAAGGAGCCGGCGGATTATGTGCTGGCCGCCAAGCTGGCCCGCGAGGTCGGGCGCCGCGACCTGGCCGTCGCCGCCGCGAAGGACGCCGCGCAGAACGACGTGTTTCTGGTGGAAGCCGGCTACCCGATGATCGAGAGCCGCCCGTCAGCTCCGGAAATCGCCCTGGTGCACGCCATCATCCGGCAGGAGAGCACCTTCAATACCCGCGTGGTGTCGTCGGCCGGGGCGCGCGGCCTGATGCAGCTCATGCCCGGAACGGCTCAGCTGGTCGCCAGCAAGCTCGGCGTCAAGCACGACAACGCCAAGCTGATCAGCGACCCGGACTACAATGTGCGGCTCGGCTCGACCTATCTGGCGGACATGATCGATCGCTTCAACGGCTCCTACATCATGGCCATCGCCGCCTACAACGCCGGCCCGACCCGCGTGCGCCAATGGATTGACACCTACGGAGACCCGCGCGGCGAAGCCATCGACGCCGTGGACTGGCTGGAATTGATCCCGATCTACGAAACCCGCAACTACGTCCAGCGGGTCATGGAGGCCATGCTGGTCTACCGGGCGCGCATCCAGGGCGCCAAGGCCGAGCTGAACCTGGACAAGGAAATCCGCCGCTGATCTCCCGGCTGTCTCTCGCCCACGCCGGACGAGAGACAGCCACATTGATCAAAGCCGAATATTCGAAAGTCACAAAAGTCGGCTTATCTCTGCCACATACCAAAATCGAAATCGTCCAAATTTCGTCATTTTCGTCTGAAGTGGTAACTCTTCTTCCTATCCGGAAGATGAATTGCATTTAATGCTCTATTAACCACAACCCGACAGAATTCCCACGCACGGACGGACCGTGTTTCTCTTTATTCCGTGATTGGGAGCCTACCATGCCAGCACCGATGGTCGCCGATGAAGTCCGCCAGGCGTGCCGCATCCACGCGCGCCTTTTAGACGCCTTCATCACCTTGACGGAACAGGAACTGGCGCAGCTCGCCCCTGGTTTCGCCGAGGAAAGCCTCATGGAATCGCTGGAGAAGATGCGCGCCGCCCGCAAGAGCTACGGCGCCCTGGGCGGTGTCGTCGCCCTTGAAGTGGTGGCGTCGAACGCCGCCTGATCAAGGGTGTTGCGTTCGGGTCGGCCTCCCGTTCGGGAACAGGGGACCGCTAATCCTGCGGCGTGTCCCCGTTGCCCGCACCGCCCGACTGCCGGCGCTGCACCTCGCGCCATTTGGCGACGTTGCGATTGTGATCCGGCAAAGTCTTCGCAAAAACATGCCCGCCGGTGCCATCGGCGACGAAATACAGGAAGTCGTGTTTTTCCGGGTGCAAAGCCGCCTGGATGGAGGCCCGCCCCGGGTTGGCGATCGGCCCTGGCGGGAGCCCTGCCGCGACGTAGGTGTTGTAGGGCGACTCGAATTTCCAGTCATTACGGGTCAAGGCCCGCCCCAACTCCCCGCTGCCATCGGTCAGCGCGTAGATCACCGTCGGATCCGACTGGAGCTTCATGCCGGTCTCCAAGCGGTTGACGAAGACTCCTGCGACCTTAGCGCGTTCAGCCGCGACACCGGTTTCCTTCTCCACGATGGACGCCATGGTCAGCGCCTGCTGCGGAGTCTCGTAAGGCAGGTCCGGACCACGGTTCTTCCAGGCGTCGTTCAAGGCCTGGGTCATCGCGTGCTGCATCCGCTCGACCAGGGCCGAACGCGAATCGCCGTAGGAATAGTGATAGGTTTCAGGCAGTACGGTCCCGTTCTTCGGAACCGTCTTCAACTCGCCGGTCAGCGTCGGCTCGGCATCGAGCAGAGCCACCACCTGGGCGGAGGTCAGCCCTTCCGGCACCGTAAAGCGGCGGACCACGGTCTTGCCCTGGCGCAGCATCTCCAGCACGCCATCGATGCTGATGCCCGCCGGGAACGCGTACTCGCCGGCCTTCAGCGGCCCCTGGAGCTTGGCAGCGAACAGAAAGAGAATTGGAGACTCGACGACCCCCGCGTCTTCGAGGGTCAGCGCAATGGCTTCCAGCCCGCTCCCACGCGGAATGACGACCGTCTCGGCGTGCTCAAGGGGTCCGGGGGCCATCACACGGAGGGCACCCCAGAACACCAACCCACTGCCCGCGGTGAGGACGGTCAACGCCCCCGCCGCGATTCGGAGGCCCCAACCCATCGGCGGTCTCCGCGATGCTTCGCCGCTCAGGCGAATTCCTTGAAGACCAGGGAGGCGTTGGTGCCGCCGAAGCCGAAGGAGTTCGACAGCGCGGCCCGCACGCGGCGCTCCTGCGCAACCTTCGGAACGAGGTTGACGCCGAGGCAGCTCTCCGAGGGGTTCTCAAGGTTCAGCGTCGGCGGAACCAAGCTGTGGTTGATCGCCTTGATCGAGTAGATCGCCTCGACCGCGCCGGCGGCCCCCAGCAGGTGGCCGATGGCCGACTTGGTGGAGGACATGGCGACGTTGTCCATCGCAGCGCCGAACAGACGCTTCACCGCGCCCAGCTCGATCTCGTCGCCCAGTGGCGTCGAGGTGCCGTGCGCGTTCACGTAATCGATTTCCGACGGCTCCATCCCGGCCCGCTTCAGCGCGTTGCGCATGGCGCGGAAACCGCCGTTGCCGTCCTCCGCCGGGGCGGAGATGTGGTAGGCGTCGCCGGACATGCCATAGCCGACCACTTCGGCGTAGATGTGAGCGCCGCGCTTCTTGGCGTGCTCCAACTCCTCGAGGACAACCACACCGGCGCCCTCGCCAATCACGAAGCCGTCACGGTCCTTGTCGTAAGGACGCGACGCCTTTTCCGGCGTGTCGTTGAAATTCGTGGACAGGGCGCGCATGGCGGCAAAACCGCCGACGCCCAGGCGGCTGACCGCTGCTTCCGTGCCGCCGGCGACCATCACGTCCGCATCACCCAGCATGATCAGGCGCGAAGCGTCGCCGATGGCGTGCGCGCCGGTCGAGCAGGCCGTGACCACCGCGTGGTTCGGACCCTTGAAGCCGTGTTGGATGGAGATGTGACCGGACGCCAGATTGATGAGGCAGGCCGGAATGAAGAAGGGGGAGATGCGGCGCGGGCCCTTCTCGGCCAGGGTGACGGCACCCTCGGCAATGCCCGGCAGACCACCGATGCCCGAGCCCACCATGACGCCGGTGAGTTCGCGCTCTTCCTCGGTCTGGGGAACCCAGCCGGAATCCTTGATCGCTTCGTGGGCGGCGGCGATGGCGAAGATGATGAAATCGTCCATCTTCCGCTGGTCCTTCGGCGGAACGAAGGCATCGGGGTTGAACAACCCCTCACCATCCCCGCGCGGGACCTCCCCGGCAACTTTCGAGGCCAGATCAGAGGCGTCGAAACCCGTGATGGCGCGGATGCCCGATTGGCTGGCGGTCAAACGCTCCCAGTTGAGCTTGTGGCCGACACCGAGCGGCGTGACCAGACCAAGGCCGGTAACGACGACACGTCTCATGGGGTATTCCTTGACCTTTCCTCGGAAAACTCAGCGACGGCCAGGCCACTTTGAAAAGCTGCCTGGCCCTCTCGCGCCAGCGCCTGATCAGGCGGCGGCGTTCGCCTTGATGAAGTCGATGGCGTCCTTCACCGTCAGAATCTTCTCGGCGGCGTCGTCCGGAATCTCGCAGCCGAACTCCTCCTCGAAAGCCATAACCAGCTCGACCGTGTCGAGGCTGTCGGCGCCGAGATCGTCGATGAAGGAGGCGTTCTCCGTCACCTTCGACTCCTCGACCCCGAGGTGGTCCACAACGATCTTCTTAACGCGCTCGGCGACATCGCTCATTTTTTTAGACCTTCCAATCCTTGAGACCGCTCGGGCGAATTCGGCCGGCTCAACACGCGGCTGCGTGCCTTCCTGCCACAAAAAGCCCCGTCCGATAACACATTTTTACAGCCTTGACCAGCGCCCGCGGGCACCGGTCCGAACCTGTGGTTCAGGCAGCGAATCCGCCTCAGATCATGGCCATGCCGCCGTTGATGTGCAGCGTCTGGCCGGTGACATAGGCGGCCTCATCGCTCGCCAGGTACACGACTCCGGCGGCGATTTCCCCCGGCTCGCCCATGCGGCCGGAAGGAATGGCGGTGAGCAGCTTGTCCTTCTGCTCGGAATTCAGGGCGTCGGTCATCGCCGTGGTGATGAAACCCGGCGCGACGCAGTTCACGGTGATGCCGCGCGACGCGACCTCCGCGGCCAGCGACTTCGACATGCCGATCATGCCGGCCTTGGAGGCGGCATAATTGGCTTGGCCGGGGTTGCCGGTGACGCCGACGATCGAGGTGATGCCGATGATGCGGCCCCAGCGGCGCTTCATCATGCCGCGCAGCACGGCACGCGACAGGCGGAAGGCGGCGGTCAGGTTGACGTCCAGTACCGACTGCCAGTCGTCGTCCTTCATGCGCATGGCCAGCTGGTCGCGCGTCAGGCCGGCGTTGTTCACCAGGATGTCGATTTGGCCGAGGGCGGCCTCCGCGTCCTTGGCGAGCTGCTCGGTCCCGGCGGCGTCGGCGAGGTTGCCGGGCACCACCAGGGCGCGCTCGCCCAACTCGGAGGCGAGCGCCTCCAGCGGGGCGACGCGGGTGCCGGACAGGGCGACGGTGGCGCCCTGCGCGTGCAGCGCGCGGGCGATCTGCGCCCCGATGCCACCCGAGGCGCCGGTGACCAGGGCCTTCTTTCCGGTCAGGTCGAACATGGAATGCCTCACAGGGTCTTCAGGAACGATTCGACGTCGACCGGGCCCTGAACGGAGGTTCCGGCCAATTCCTTGTCGATGCGCTTGGCGAGACCCGACAGCACCTTGCCGGAGCCGAGTTCAACCAGCGTGTCGACGCCCTGCTCCTTCATATAGAGCACGCTCTCGCGCCAGCGAACCATGCCGGTCACCTGCTCGACCAGAAGGCGGCGGATCTCGTTGGGGTCCGACACGGCCGACGCGGTCACGTTGGCGACCACCGGAACCGCCGGCGCGGCGATCGTCACGTTGGCCAGGGCCTCGGCCATGGCGTCGGCGGCGGGCTGCATCAGCGGGCAATGGAAGGGCGCGCTGACCGGCAGGCGCACGGTGCGCTTCAGTCCGCGCTCCGCCGCGATCACGATGGCGCGCTCAATGGCCTCGGCATGACCGGAGATCACCACCTGACCCGACGAGTTGTCGTTGGCGACGGTGCAGACTTCGTTCTGCCCCGTGGGGGTCTTGGCGGCGTCAGCGGCGATGGCCTGGGCCTGCTCCAGCTCGGCGCCCAGCAGGGCGGCCATGGCGCCCTGCCCGACCGGCACGGCCTTCTGCATGGCCTGGCCGCGCAGCTTCAGCAGGCGCGCGGTGTCGGCCAGCGTGAAGGCGCCGGCGGCGCACAGGGCCGAATACTCGCCGAGCGAATGGCCGGCAACGAAGGCCGCGTGCCTGGTCAGGTCGAGCCCGCCTTGGTCCTTCAGCACCCGCAGAACGGCGACGCTGACGGCCATCAGGGCCGGCTGGGCGTTCTCGGTGAGCGTCAGGTCGGCCTCGGGGCCTTCGAACATCAGGCGGGACAGGCGCTGGTTCAGCGCGTCGTCCACCTCTTCAAAGGTGAGCCGCGCGACCTCGAACGCCTCGGCCAGCTCACGGCCCATGCCGACGGCTTGGCTGCCCTGGCCCGGAAAGACGAACGCCCTGGTCATGCTGTCTGGGAACCCTAGTAAAAAGGCGCGCCACCCGCGGCGCTGCCGTTGAATTCGGCGACAGTCATACCCGGCCTTTCGGGCAAGTCAAGCGATGCTCAACGTTGGCGAGGTCGAATTGGCACCTTTCTGTTGCTTTTTCGGCGTTTTTTCATTGCTGCGATGCAAAGGCGAACGGAGAAAAGGGTCATTCCAAGGCACATCAAAGGCAGGAGCGCCGGAATCGTCGGCTGGCTCGTGTTTCCGCTTGTCGGGATAGTGCTTTTATGCATACTGCGCCGCTTCATAACTCCTTGCCGGTGGCCCGCGTGCCGTCGGCTAGGCCCGGGCGGCTGATCCTGTCCATAGGGGATGGGGTGCAGCGCCGGACCATGAACAGCCATGGGGAGTATAATGGCTCTTTACGAGTGCGTGCTGATCGCGCGCCAGGACATCTCGGCCGCCCAGGCCGAGCAGCTCGGCGAGCAGTTCGCCCAGATCATTCGCGACAATGGCGGCCAGGTCGCCAAGACCGAATACTGGGGTCTGAAGACGCTCACCTACAAGATCAAGAAGAACCGCAAGGGTCACTACACCCTGTTCAACCTTGATGCCCCCGCCGCCGCCGTCCTCGAGATGGAGCGCAACATGGGCATCAACGAGGACGTGCTGCGCTTCATGACCGTCCGCGTCGATGCGCTGGACGCCAACCCGTCGGTGATGATGCAGAGCCGCGGCGAGCGTGGTGACCGCGGCGATCGCGGCGACCGCGGCCCGCGCCGCTTCGAGGATCGTGGCCCGCGCCCGCCGCGTCGCCAGGAGCCCACCGTTGCCGAAGGGGAGAACGCCTAAATGTCCGACAAGCAGACCTCGGGCGCTCCGGCCCGCACCGGTGGCGGTCCCCGCCGTCCGTTCTTCCGCCGCCGCAAGACCTGCCCGTTCTCGGGCGCGAACGCCCCGGCGATCGACTACAAGGACGTCAAGCTCCTGTCCCGCTTCATCTCCGAGCGTGGCAAGATCGTGCCGAGCCGCATCACCGCGGTTTCCGCGAAGAAGCAGCGCGAACTCGCCCGCGCCATCAAGCGCGCCCGTTTCCTGGCCCTGCTTCCCTACGTGGTGAAGTAAGGACCGGAGCGGACAACAGGCAAAGGCAATCCCATGGCCTCGCCCCTGGCCGCCCCTCTGGCGGCTGCCATCGGTGTCGGCGTGGTCAGCGCTTTCTTCTATCTCGCCGTCTTGTTCGGCGGATTCGGGGCGCTGATCCTGGGCTATCTGGCGCCGCTGCCGCTGTTCCTCGCGGGACTGTGGCTCGGCTCCACCGCCTCCCTTCTCGCTGGTGCGGTGGGAACGGTGGCGGTCCTGGCGGTGTCGTCCAGCGTCCTGGTGTCTCTCGCCTATCTGGTGACCGCGGCTGTCCCGGTCATCTTGGTGGTGCGGCAGGCGCTGCTGGCGCGGGCGGCTCCCGACGGGAGTCTTGAATGGTATCCTCCGGGCCGGCTCCTGATGGCGCTGACCGGGATGGGACTGGCGGGCCTTCTGGGCGCTGCGGTTCTGACGCTCGATCAGCCCGGCGGGCTGGAGGGCGCGGTGCGGGAAACGCTGAGCCGCATGGCGGACCAGATGTTCTCCGCGCAGGGCCAGCAGGCCCCGGACCCGCAGGACATCTGGATGGCCGAGGTGTTGCCGGGCTTCGCGGTGATCTCATGGCTCGTCATGACGATCGTCAACGGAGCCCTGGCGCAGGGCGTCCTGATGCGGTTCGGCCGCAACCGGCGCCCCGCCATGCGGCTGGACGACCTGGAACTGCCACGGTGGCTCGCCACCGCGTTCCTGCTGGCCATGGTGGCGGCCTCGCTGGCGTCGGACCCGGTCGGGTTCCTCGCGGTCAACGCCGCGCTGATCCTGGCCTTGCCATTCGCCTTTGCCGGGCTTTCGGTGGTGCATGTGTTCGCCCGAAGCCGATCGGCCAAGCTGCCGATCCTCGTCGGGTTCTACATGTTCCTGTTTCTTTTCGGTTGGCCGATCGTGCTGATGGTCGGTCTTGGCATGATCGAGCAATGGATTGGGCTGCGTCGCCGTCTCCGGCCCGCCGGCCCCGATCAGGAGGACGAGTGATGGAAGTTATTCTGCTGGAGCGGGTCGAGAAGCTCGGCCAGATGGGCCAGGTCGTGAAGGTGCGTCCCGGCTTCGCCCGCAACTATCTGCTGCCGCAGAAGAAGGCCATGCGCGCCACCAAGGCGAACATGGCGTTCTTCGAGAAGCAGAAGGCCCACCTGGAGGCCGTCAACCTGGAGCGCCGCAAGGACGCCGAGCAGGTGGCCACCAAGATGAACGACGTGTCGGTCGTCGTGATCCGTCAGGCCGGCGAAACCGGCGTGCTGTACGGTTCGGTGACGCCGCGCGACGTTGCGGACGCCCTTGACGCCGCCGGCTACAAGGTCGACCGCAAGCAGGTGTCGATCGAGACCCCGATCAAGACTCTGGGCCTGTTCAAGCTGCGCGTCGTCCTGCACCCCGAGGTGAGCATCTCCGTCACGGTGAACGTCGCCCGCTCGCAGGAAGAGGCTGAACTGCAGCGCTCCCGCGGCGGCATGGTCACCGCGGCCGACCTGCGCGACGACGAGGACGAGATCGAGGAGGCCCCCGAGGCCGCCGAGACCGAGGTTTCCGAGGAGGGCTGACCGCCCGCTCAACGAGACCGTTCCGCTCGTCCGGAAGCCGCCCGTCCCGAAAGGGGCGAGGCGGCTTTTCCGCTTTTGGCGCCCCGGATTATCCGGCCCCCTCCATCCGGA
>NZ_JAUQTX010000170.1:0-15435 GCF_059803775.1 Azospirillum sp. UFLA03-27
CCCCACCCCACCCCTGGCGGAGCGGCTGGACGCCGCGACCACTACGGCCCTCGCCGCCATCGCGAAGGCGCAGGCCGTCGGTCTGCACGGGCTGCTGCTGGCGATCCTGGCGGCCGAGGTGCGGCGGCGTGGCGGGCGGAGCGACCTGATCCTGGGTACCGGCGTTTCGCTGCGCCCGGCGGGTGCAGAGGACACCGTTGGGCATTTCGTCAATCTTGTGCCGGTCGTCCTGCCCGGCGCTGCGGCGGCACTGGCCGGACAGATTCGCGCCGCCCAGGAGGCGCTGACGGAGGCAGTCGGACACGCCGGTCTGCCCGCCAACCTGATCCAGCGGGAGTTCCGCCAGCGCCGGCCCGACGCGCTGCCGCCAGCCCGCCCCAACCTCTTCTCGGTGGCGCTGACCGCCAACCCTCCGCGAACCAGCGCCGATCCGGCCAGCGGCCTGTCGCTGTCCCCACGCCGCTTGCCCGGCGCGCTCGCCCACCCCGCCGCCGGCCTCGACCTCGCCTTCAGCCACGAGCCGGTGACGGCGGAGGACGGCGAAGGACTGGAACTGGCGCTGCTGTGGAACCCGGATGTCTATACGGAAGCCACCGCGCGCTCCTGGCTGGCTGGCTTCGCCGCCTGGGCGCGCTGGCTGGCCGCCGACCCGGCACGGGTGGAATCCCCGCTGCCCGCGCTGCTCCCGGAGGAGACGGCCCTTCTCGACCGCTGGGAGCACGGCGAGGAGCGCCCGCGCCCGGCCCGCCGCGCCCATGAGCTGTTCGAGGAGATCGCCGCCCGCAATCCAGACCGCCCCGCCGTGGTCACCCTCAGCGGCGTGCAGACCTATGGCGACCTGAACCGGGACGCCGACCGGATCGCCGCCGCCCTGCTGCGCTGCGGTGTGGCGCGGCAGGAGCCCGTGGCGGTGCTGACCGGCTGCTCGCCAGGCCTGCCTGCGGCGGTGCTCGGAATCTGGAAGGCTGGGGCGGCCTATCTTCCGCTGGCCCACGACTTGCCGCCGGAGCGCATGGCCTACATGGTCCGCGACGCCGGCATCCGGTTGCTGATTGCGCTGGACGGCCAGCCCGTCCCGTCCGCCCTGGCCGAAGCCGTGCCGACGCTGATCCGCTCGGACATCCTCGAAGGCTCCGCCACACCGACCGCCGTGGCTGGGGCGCCGGACGACCTCGCCTATATCATCTACACCTCCGGCACCACCGGGCATCCGAAGGGCGTGGCGGTCCGGCACGATGGCTTCATCAACGCCGCGCTTGCGACCGGGGAGACGGTCGGCCTGCGGGCGGACGACCGCATGGCGCTGGCGGCGACGCCGGGATTCGACGCCTCGCTGTGGGAACTCGGGCTGGCTCTGCTGCATGGGATGGCGCTGGTTCCCGTGCCGCCGGACCAGCGCGACGACCCCTGGGCGCTGAAGGACGCCTACGCGGCGCTGGGCGTCACCGTGGCCTTCCACGCCCCCTCCTACCTGCGGGTCAGCCAGGAGAAGCCTTTCCGCGGCCTGCGTGTCCTGCTGACCGGCGGAGAGGCGCCGAACGCCGAAGATGCCCGCCACCACGCCGCCGATCTCGCCTTCTGGAACGCCTATGGCCCGACGGAGGCCAGCATCCTCGCGTCCATGGGCCGCATCCTGCCCGACAGCGGACGCGGCGGGCCGGTGCCCGCCGGGCGCCCACTGCCCAATTGCCGCGTCACGCTGCGTCGTCCGGACGGTGCGCCGGTTCCTCCGGGCCTGCCGGGAGAAGTGTGGCTGGGCGGGTTGGGCCTCGCCCGCGGCTACCTCAACAACCCGGAACTGACCGCGCGCGCCTTCGCCGAGACAGCGGAAGGCCGATTCTACCGCACCGGCGATCTGGGCCGCTGGACGGCGGACGGTCAACTGGTCCTGTGCGGACGTATCGACCATCAGGTGAAGCTGCACGGCCAGCGCGTCGAGCTTGCCGAGATCGAGCAGGACCTGCTGGCCCACCCTGCCGCCGCGCAGGCGGTCGTCCTGGTGGACGCCGTGGCGGAGGGCACCAAGGCCCTGCGCGCATTCGTCCGTGCCAAGGACGGCGCCACCCTGCCCGACGAGGAGGCGTGGCGCGCCTTCCTGGCGGACCGCCTGCCCGCCTTCATGGTGCCGGCCAACGTGACGGCGGTGGACAGCGTCCCCCTGACACCGGCGGGCAAGATTGACCGTGACGCCCTGCTCCGCCTTGCCCATTCCCATTCCGATGGCCACGCCGCCAGGGCGGAGCGGCAGGCACCGCTGGACGGGCTTGAAAGCCGGATTGCCGCCCTGTGGGGCGGTCTGCTGGGCGAGGAGGTCGCGCGCGGCGACAATTTCTTCGCGCTCGGCGGCAACAGCCTGCTGGCGGTGACCATTGCGCACCGGCTTTCCCAGGACCTGGGTGTGGCCGTTCCGGCGCGCGCCCTGTTCGCCGCCCCGACCCTGGCCGGCTTCGCCCGCAAGGTGGCGGAGCTGCGCGACGCGGAAGCGCCTCAGGCCGACGAATCCGACCTCGCCACCGAAGGGGAGCGCGAGTTCTGGGTGGCCGAGGCGGCGGGGCTGGACACGCGGCCCTTCATCATCCCAGTGATCCGCACCGTGGAGGGGGAGTTTCCGGACGCGGCCCGCTGGTCGGACGCCTGGACGGCGCTCGCCGAGCGGCACGAGGCGCTGCGCACGACCTTCGCCGAGGACGCCGAAGGACGGTTGCGCCGCGGCATCACCCCCACCATCGACGTCACTCCGGAACTGTCCAAGCAACCCGACCGCGCCGCGGCTCTCGCCCACATCCGCGCCCGCCAGGGTGAGCCCTTCGCTATGGCGACCGCGCCGCTGTGGCGCGCTGGGCTGGTGACGCTGGCGGACGGCGGTGCGCCGCTGTTCTGGATGGCGATGCATCATTCCATCGGCGACGGGCGCTCGGTCGGCATCCTGCTGGAGGAATTGACCGCGTTGCTGGCGGGTGAGCGCCTGCCACCCTCGCCCACCAGCAACGCCGCCATGGCCGCCCGCGAGCGTCGCTATCTGGATGGCCCGGACCGCGCGGCGGACGAGGCCTATTGGGGGCAGCACCTGTCCGCCCTGCCCGCCGAGGCGTTCGACGACTGGCCGCTCGACACGCCGCGCGCTGCCGGGGTCGCACCGGGCAGCCACCGCTTCGAGCTGCGGTTGGACCCGGCCACCGCCGCGGGGCTGAAGGCCGTTGCCCGTCGGCACGAGGCCAGCCTGCACGCCGTGCTGCTGACCCTGCTGGCGCGCGAGGTGCGGCGGCGCACCGGGCGCGGCGCCGTCACCATCGGCACCACCGGCGACATCCGGGAAACCGCCGAGGATGCGCGGGTCGTCGGTTACGGCGTGAATATGTTGCCGCTGGCCCTCCGGCCCGCTGCCGGGCTGCCTTTCGCAGCGGAGTTGCGCGCCACCCAGGCGGCTCTGGCTGGAGCGCTGCAACACGCCCGCCTGCCCTTCGCGCGGATCTGCCACGGCTTCTGGGCGGATCGCCCGCAGCAGCGCGACCCGGCCCGCTACCCGCTGTTCGACATCGCGGTGACGGAAAACCCGCAAGCCGGCCCCGTCCCCGGCGCGCTGCGCCTCGTCCGCCCCGATGGCGACGGGCTGGCCTATGAACGCACCGGCCATTCGCCGGGCCAGGACATGGTGCTGATCCATGAAGGGCTGGCCGACGGCGGGCTGCTGCTGCAATGGCACGTCAACGCCGCGCTCTACGCCAAGGACACGGCGGAGCGCTGGTTCGACGCGCTGGCCGGCTGGGCGCGCTGGCTGGGGAACGATACCGCCCGCGCCGAGGCAATGCCGCCCGCCCTGCTGCCGGAGGAGGAGGAGGCGCTCGCATCATGGGAGCATGGCCCGACGGTGGAGCGCCCGGCGCTGCCCTTCCACGCGCTGTTCGAGCGGCTGATCGACCGGCCCGGCACCGGCCAGGGCGGGCGTCCGGCGGTCATCGCCGCCGACCGGGTTCTGACCTACCGCGCCGTCGAGGCGGAGGCCAACGCCATCGCCCACGCCCTGAAGGAGCGCGGGGCGGAGCGCGGCAGCGTGGTCGGTGTGCTGACCGGCCGCTCGCCCAACCTGCCCGCCGCGCTTCTCGGCGTGTGGAAGGCGGGCGCCGTGTATCTGCCGCTCGCCGCCGACCTGCCGGCGGAACGGCTGGCCTTCATCGCCGAAGACGCCGGGGCGGCCCTGCTGCTGGCGCTGGACGGAGCGGCGGTGCCCGAGGCGCTGTTGGCCCTGCCGCTTCTGCGTCCGGAGGATCTCTCCGCCGATTTCCGCACCGCCCACGCCCATCGTCAGCAAACCGCGACGGGGCCGGAGGACACCGCTTACATCCTCTACACCTCCGGTTCCACCGGTCGGCCCAAGGGCACGCCGGTCAGCCACGGCGCCTATGTGAACATGGTCTTGGGCGCCGTGGAAACCTTCGGCCTGACCGCCGAGGACCGGACATTGATGTTCGCCTCGCCGTCCTTCGACGTATCGCTGTCGGACATCGGCGTGCCGCTGGCCGCCGGGGCGACGCTCTGCGCGGTTCCGTACGCGGTGCTGAGCGCGCCGGCTCGCCTGATGGCCTTCCTGGCAGAGCAGCGGGTGACCGTCGCCGACCTCACCCCGACCTATCTGCGCCTGTTCGACGGGGCGGAGCTGCCCTCGCTGCGCATCCTGGTGACCGGGGGCGAGGCGCCCTTGGCGGCGGACGTGCGCGCCTACGCCGGGCGGTTGCGCTATTACAATGCCTACGGCCCGACCGAGAACACCATCACCAGCGCCATGGGGTTGTTGGGCGCGGAGGACCGGGGCTTCCTGCCCGTCGGGCGCCCGCTGCCCAACACGTCGGTTCATATCCGCGACGCGGCGGGCCGCCCGGTGCCGCCGGGGGCGGTGGGGGAGATCTGGCTGGGCGGCGCCAACCTCGCCCGCGGCTATCTGAACCGCCCGGAGCAAGAGGCGGCGGCCTTCGTCGGGACGGGCGCTGGACGGCTCTACCGCTCCGGCGACCTCGGGCGCTGGCGCGCCGACGGCGAGCTGGAGGTGCTGGGCCGCATCGACGATCAGGTGAAGTTGAACGGCATCCGCATCGAACTCGGCGAGATCGAACAGGCGCTGGGCGCCCACCCCGACGTTGCGCAGGCGGTGGCCCTGGTGCAAGGCAAGGCCGGCGTCGCGCAGAGCCTGTGGGCCTTCGTCCGCCCCACCTCCGGCACGCCGGTCCCGGCCGAGGAGTCCTGGCGCGGCTGGCTGGCCGAACGGCTGCCCGCGGTGATGATCCCGTCCGGGCTGATCGCGGTGGAGGCGGTGCCGGTCACGGCGTCCGGCAAGGTGGACCGCGCGGCCCTGCTAGGGCTGATCGCCGGTCACGCCCCGCAGGGTGCGCAGATGGCGCCGCAGGGCCGGTTTGAGGAGACCGTTGCCCGCATCTGGGCGGAGCGGTTGGGCCGCGGCCCGGTCTGGCGCGACGACAATTTCTTCGCGCTCGGCGGCCACAGCCTGCTCGCCATCGCCATCGCCCACGCGCTGGAGACAGAACTGGGGTGCCCGGTCTCCGCCCGCGACCTGTTCACCGAGCCGACCCTGCGCGGCTTCGCCGCCCGCCTCACCGCCGCCATTCCCACGGAATTCCCATCCGATGCCGAATCCGACCGCGCGACCGAAGGTCAGCGTGAGTTCTGGGTGGCCGAGCAGGCCGGGCTGGACACCCGCGGCTTCAACATCCCCCTGACACTGGCCGTGGAAGGCGACGTCCCGGCCGACGACCGCTGGCAAGCCGCCTGGACCACCCTGGCCGAACGGCACGAGGCACTGCGTACCGGCTTCCACGAGGATGAAGGTGGCACGCTCCGCCGCGTCGTCCATCCCATGACCGACGCTCTGGAGATTGGGACAGCCCCCGACCGAACCGCCGCGCTGGACTTCATCCGGGCCTGCCAGACAGCGCCCTTCGCCATGGCCGCTCCGCCGCTGTGGCGGGCCGGGCTGGTGCGGGTGGCGGACGGCAGCGGCGCCCTGTTCTGGCTGGCGCTGCACCATTCCATCGGCGACGGCCTGTCGCTCGGCCTGCTGGCCGACGACCTCGCAGCACTGTTGCGCGGGGTGTCCCTGCCCGACTGCGCGCCCGGCTTCGGCCGCTCCGCCGCCCGGGAGGAAAACTATCTCGTCGGCGAGACCGCCCGGGCGGACGCGGAGCATTGGCGGCGCCTGCTCGCCGGAATCGACCCCGCCGCCTTCCAGGAGTGGCCGCTCGACACCCCCCGTCCGCCGGTGCGCAGCGCGGAGACGGCCAAGGGAAGCCATTGCCACTGCGTACGCCTCGCCCCCGACGTGGCGGAGGCGTTGCGTGCCCTCGCCCGGCGCAACGGCGCCAGCCTGCACGCCCTGATGATGACGCTGATGGCGCGCGAGGTGCGGCGCCGCACCGGCCGGGCGGCGTTCCTGATGGGCACCGCCGCCTCCACCCGCGAAACGGCGGAGGAGGCGGGCGTCGTCGGCTACTATGTCAACATGCTGCCGGTGCCCTTCCGGGTGGACCGGAGCGAGCCGCTGGAACAGGCGGTCAAGGCCACCCAAAGCCGTCTGGCAGAAGCCTTGCGCCATGGCCGCCAGCCCTTCGCCCGCATCCACCAGGAGTTCCGCCGCAGCCAGCCGCAGGCGCATCACCCGGCCCGCTACCCGCTGTTCGATCTGGCGGTGACGGAGAATCCGGCGATGCCCGCCCCGCAGGGCGACGCGCTCCGCTTCGCGGCCGTCGACACGTTCGACGGCGACGGCATCCGGTACGAGCTGCGCCGCAGCGCCCCTGCCCAGGACCTCGTCCTGGTGCATGAGGGGCAGGCGGACGGCGGGCTGGTCCTCCAGCTCTACGCCAACGCCGCCCTTTACGATCGGGAAACCGCCCAGGCCTGGACCGCGGCGCTGGCCGGCTGGGCGCGGCGGCTGGCCGATCCGCAGCGGGCACCGGGCGACGCGCTGCCCGCCCTGCTGCCGGACGAGGAGACGCTGCTCGCCGCGTGGGAGCGCGGCCCGGCGATGCCGCACCCGGTTCCCTGCTTCCACCACCGGTTCGCCGCGCTGGCGCGCTCGCAGCCGGACCGGCCCGCCCTCATCACCGATGACGGCGCGGTCAGCTACGCCGCGATGAACGCCCGCGCCAACGCGCTGGCCCACGCGCTGCTGGCGCAGGGCGTGCGGACCGGCGACGCGGTCGGCGTCCTGACGGAGCGTTCGCCCGCCCTGCCGGAAGCGGTGCTGGCGATCTGGAAGGCCGGGGCCGCCTATCTGCCGCTGACCCGCGACCTGCCGGCGGAACGCTTGGCCTTCATTGCCCGCGACGCGGCCATCCGCTCAGTCGTGGCGCTGGACGGCCATTCCCTGCCCGACGCGCTGGCGCAGCCCGGATACGCCGTCCTCCGCCCGGAATCCTTGGCCGAGGAGTTCCGCGCCGCCCACGCCCATGAGCCCGAGGCCGGAGAACGCAGCCATCCCGGCGATCCCGCCTACATCATCCACACCTCGGGATCCACCGGGGTGCCGAAGGGGGTCGTGCTGCATCATGGCGGGCTGCTGAACCTCGGCCTGTCGATGGCGCGGATGATGGGCGTCCAGCCGGACGAACGGACGCTTCTCAGCTCCTCCCCCTCCTTCGACGCCTGGATCTCCGATTCCGTGATGACCTGGGCGACCGGCGGCGCGCTGGTTCCGATCCGCCGCGCCGAGATGGACGACACCGCCGGGCTGCGCGGCAAGATGGAACGGCTGGGCGTCACCTCCGCCACCTTGCCGCCCTCCTACCTGCGGCTGTTCGAGCAGGCGGACCTGCCGACCCTGCGCATCCTGATGACGGTGGGCGAGCCACCCAACGCCGCCGACGCCCTGCACTACGCGGCCCGGCTGCGCTACATCAACGGCTACGGCCCGACCGAGAACACCGCCGCCGCCAGCATCGGCATCCTGCACCCGGACTCGCCGTGGATAAGCGCCGGGCGCCCGCTGCCCAACACCGCCATCCACATCCTGGACGAGGATGGCGAGCCGGTGCCCCCCGGCGCCGTCGGCCATGTCTGGCTGAGCGGCCTGGGGCTGGCCATCGGCTACCTGAACCGGCCCGATCTGACCGCCGCCGCCTTCGTCGAGACGGCGAAGGGCCGCCGCTACCGCACCGGCGACCTCGGCCGCTGGCTGCCCAACGGCGAGCTTCTGGTTCTTGGACGCTCCGACAGCCAGGTGAAGCTGCGCGGCCAGCGCGTGGAGCTGGGCGAGATCGAGCACCGTCTGGAAGCCTATCCCGGCGTGCAGCAGGCGGTGGCCCTGGTGGACACGCCGCCGGGCGGTGCCCAGACGCTGTGGGCCTTCGTCAGCCTCGCTCCCGACGCCGCGGAGCCGACGCAAGCCGCCTGGGCCGCCCATGCGGCGGCGGCGCTGCCCGCCTACATGGTGCCGGCAGCGGTGATCCGGGTGCCGGCGATCCCGGTGACGGTGGCCGGCAAGGTGGACCGCAAGGCCCTGCTGCAGGCGTTGGCCGACCATGCGCCCTCCGAAGGCACGGCCTCCGGCGCCTACACCCCGCCGCGCAACGCGGTGGAGCAGCGGGTGGCAGAGCTGTGGGCGGAGCAGCTTCAGCGGCCCGTTCCGGGGCGGGAGGCCGGCTTCTTCGAACTGGGCGGCGACAGCCTGCGGGCGATCGCCGTGGTCAATCGCCTGCGCCGCGAATTCGCCTGCAGGATCAATGACCTCTACGAGGCCCCGGTGCTCGCCGACTTCGCGCTGCGCCTGCGGCCCCAGCCGGACCATCTGCACCGCGTCATCGCCGCCGTCCGCACCCACTGGCGGAACTATCAGGCGACCCTGCCCGCTTTCAACGCCGCCCGTGACTGGGCGCTGGCCGAGCAGCAGCGAGCCTACGAGGCGCGGAACGCGGTCTACGACGCCTTCGACGGGGCGGAACGGCGCGATTATGGCGATGTGCTGCTGACCGGCGCCACCGGCTATCTCGGCGCCTACCTGCTGCGGGAACTTCTGTTCGACCCGGCGCGGCGGGTGACCGCACTGGTGCGCGGGGGTAACGACGGGGCCGCCCGTGCGCGGCTGGGCCGCGTGCTGGCCGGCTATTTCGGAGCGGCGGGCGGGGCGGCGCTGATCGGCGATCCGCGGCTGACCGTCCGGGCCGGGGACCTGCGGCGCGACGGGCTTGGCCTCACCCCCACGGTGCACGGCGCGCTGGCGGATGGGGTGCGGGCGGTCTTCCACTGCGCGGCCAACGTCAACCATTTCGGCCACTACGCGGAATTCCACGCCGACAATGTGGAGGCGACGCGCCGGCTCCTCGACCTCGCCACCGCGCGGCGCGGCGACCCGGCGGACTTCCACCTGATCTCCACCCTGTCGGTCACCGGCAAGGCGCCGGAGGATGGCTTCAAACTGGTAACCGAGTACGACGCGGTGCCGGAGACGCTCGACGAAAACTACTACGTCCGCAGCAAGCAGGAGGCGGAGCGGCTGGTCACGGCGGCGCGCAGCGATCTGCGCAACGCCAGCATCCACCGCGTCGGCAACGTCGTCTTCGCGGCGGAGGGCGGGCCACTGCAGTTGAACCTGCGGGACAACGCCTTCTTCCGGCAACTGGCCGCCTTCGTGCGGCTGGGGGTGGTGCCCGACGATTCGCACGTCTGGCTGTGCCACGTCGATCGCGTGGCCCGCGCAGTGGCTCTGCTGGCCGGTGCCGCCGGCCTCGCCAACGAGACGCATCACGTTGAGAACCACCGCCGCGACACGCTGGCCGACTTCGTCACCTCGGCGGCGGGCATGGCGGGTGCTGTGCAGGCGGTCGGCTTCGACGCGCTGCTCGACCGGCTGGAGCGCGCCATCGGCGAACCCGACATGGACGGCGCCCTGGCCCAGACGCTGGAGGGCTTCGGCCTCTACAGCGGGCGCTCCCCCCAGGCGCGCGGCCGGCGGCAGGAACTGACCTCCGAACGCACGCAAGCGCTGCTCGGCCGCCTGGGCTTCGGCTGGCCGCCGGTCCCCCGCGCCGGACAGGCCGACATGCTGCGCGCCGCCGCGGATCTTTTCTCCTGATGAACGCCTCCGGAGCCACCATGCTGAACCACGTCCACGACCTCGGCTTCCGCACCGGGGAGTTCACCGTGGAGCCGCTGCCCGACGCGGAGACCGGGCGGGTCCTCGCCGTCCTGGCCGCCCGCCACGGGACGCAGACCGACGCCGCCGCCCTCGTCCCGGACGGGCGGGAAGCCGACCTGCGCGACGAACTGGCGGAGGCCGCGCCCGGCCTGTCCACCCTGGCCACGGCGATCCGCGACCGGCTGGAGACCAGCCACAGCGGCGTGCTGATCCGCCGCGCCCATCTCGGCCGCCACGACCTGGACACCCGGCGCCGCCTGCTCTACGCGCTGGCCGTCGGCATCGGCGCACCGACCGCGACCGACCGGATCGACCGCAAGGTGGTGTGGGACATCAAGGTCCGCCCCGAGATGGTCCGCAGCGGAGGCGCTTCCACCTTCTCCGAGCACGCCGACGAGGCCGACTTCCACACCGACACCCAGTATTTCCCGAACCCCGAACGCCACATGCTGCTCTATTTTGCCCGGGCGGCGGCCTGCGGCGGCGGGCGGTCCAGCCTGCGCGACGCCCGCTGCGTCCGCGAGGCTCTGGCAGGCAGCGACGAGGGGCGCTGGGCGCTCGACCTACTGTCGCGAACGGCGCTGCCCTTCCGCATCCCCGCCACCTTCACTCGCACCGGGTCGCGGGACGCCGTGGAGGTGACCTTCGCCACCATCTTCGGCGACCGTCCGCTCATCCGCTTCCGCACCGACACGCTGCGCCGCGGGCTGGCCGCCTGTCCGGAGCACGACACGCCGGAGGTCCGCCGCGCGCTCGCCATCCTCCAGGCGGAGCTGGACAACCCGGCGCGGCGGCTGGAGACCTTCATGGAGTCCGACAGCCTGCTGGCGATGAACAACCACGAGGCGCTCCACGGCCGTGGCGCCTTCGCCGACCCGGACCGTCACGCGCTGCGCATCCGCATCGACGATGGCGCGTCGCAGAATGGCGCGCTGCAGGATTCCGCGCCGCAGGATCAGGCGCGATGAACCTCCTCCGCCTGCTGGGACGGCTGGGACCGGCGCCACTGCGCCGGCTGGTTCTCTACGCCCTGGGGTCGGCCCTTTTCTCCACGCTCGTGCTCGCCCTGGTCAACCGCGGGGCGGAGGAGATCGCCGCGGAGAAGGCCGACTTCGTCAACGTGCCTCTGGCCGCCGCCTTCGTCGTCAGCGTCCTCCTCTACATGCTCCTGGAAGGCCGCATGGTCGCCCACCTGTCGGCCGACGCGGAGGAGGTCGTGGACAGCCTGCGCATGCGGCTGCTCGACCAGATCCGCCGCGCCGACCTGTGGAAGCTGGAACGCTTCGGCCAGACTCCGCTGTTCGAAAGCGTGACGCAGAGCAGCCAGCTCATCTCGCAGAATTCGCAGTTCCTGGCGCTGACGGTGCGCTCGGTCCTGCTGACCGGGACGATCCTGCTCTACATCGCCACCATCTCGCCGGTCGCCTTCCTGCTGATCGGCGGGCTGCTCGGCACCGGGACATGGTTCTACATCCGGCTGGGCCGCGCGCTGGAGGAACGGCAGCGCGCCATGATGGCGGAGGAGGCCGCCCTGTTCGAAGGCGTGTCGGACCTGTTTGACGGCTTCAAGGAACAGCGGTTGAACAGCGCCCGCAGCCGCGACCTGAACGCTGCCTTCGACACCGTGTCCGGCCGCACCATCACGGCGCGCGGCGCGGTGCATCTGCACACCTGGCAGCAGTTCGTGTTCGGCGAATGCGCCTTCAACCTGATGCTGGGCGTGGTCGTCTTCGTCGTGCCGTCCTATTCCAGCGCCATCTCGGCGGAGCTGGTGAAGATCACCGCCGCCATCTTCTTCATGTCGGCCCCGGTCTTCGGACTGATGCAATCCCTGGCGGTGATGAGCGCCGCGGAGGCCGCCGCTGGGCGGATGATGGCCCTGGAGGGTCAGCTTTCGGAACTGGCAGAGGCCTGGAGTGACGGTCCCGCCCTGCCGGTGCCGGTCAACTTCGTGGAAGTGCGGATGGAGGGGGTGGAGTTCGCCTTCCCCGCCCCGCCGGGCGAGCCGCCCTTCGCGGTCGGCCCCTTCGACCTGACCATCCGGCGCAGCGAGGTGATCTTCATCACCGGCGGCAACGGGTCGGGAAAATCGACCTTCATCAAGCTGCTGACCGGCCTCTACCACCCGCTGCGCGGGCGGATCACGGTGGACGGGGTGGCGGTCGGGCCGCAGCGCATCGCCGCCTACCGCGAGCTGATGGCGACCGTCTTCGCCGACTTCCACCTGTTCGCCCGCCTCTACGGCCAGGACGCCATCAACCCTGTGGAGGCCGCCGACCTGATGCGCTGGATGGAGATGGAGCGGGTGACCGCTCTGGACGGCGACCGCTTCGGGCGTCGCGACCTGTCCGCCGGGCAGCGCAAGCGGCTGGGCCTCGTCGCCGCGATCCTGGAGAAGGCACCGATCCTGATCCTCGACGAATGGGCGGCCGACCAGGACCCGCATTTCCGCTTCAAGTTCTACCGGGAGGTCGTTCCGGAGCTGAAGCGGCGCGGCCTGACCATCGTGGCGGTGACCCATGACGACCATTATTTCGACGTCGCCGATCGCCGCCTGCACATGGAGGAAGGCCACCTGACCGAACTGACTCTCGCGGCGGAGGGCGTGGCATGAGGCTGGCTACCATCGTCCTGCGCGAGCTTCCGGAGAATCTGCGCACGCTCGCCCTGATGAACGTCCTGTCGGCGATCGCGACCGCGGCGCTGCTCTGGCTGGTCGACGTCGCTGCCAAGGACGCCGCCAAGGGCATCATCAGCCCGCGGCTTCTGGTGATGTACGCGGTCACGGTGACGCTGTTCGGGGTGACCCACAATTACGCGCTGGTCACCGCGTCCCAGGACGCCGAGCGGCTGATCCACAAGATCCGCCTGCGCCTGTTCGATCTGGTGCGCCGCGCCGACCTCATGACCGTGGACCGCATCGGGCGGGCGTCGCTGCACGGCGTGCTGACCCAGGACACCCAGACGCTGGCCCAGACCCTGCCGCTTCTGGCGATCGGCGGGCAGCAGGCGGTGATGCTGGTCTTCCTGGCGGTCTATCTGGCCTGGCTGTCGCCGCTGGCCTGCGTGATGGCCTTCGCCTTCGCCGGGATCGCCGTGGCCGTGAAGGTCGCGCGGGTGCAGCGCCTGCGCCGCAGCATGGTGGAGGCCGCGGCGGCCGAGACGCGTGTCTTCGACGGGCTGACCGACCTGTTGCGCGGCTTCAAGGAGGTGCGGATGAACCGCCGCCGCGGCGACGGGCTGATCCGCGACCTCGCCGACGCCTCGTCCCGGGCGCGCGCGGTGAACGTGGACATGAAGGAGCGATGGGGCCGCAACTTCGCGCTGGTCGAGGCGATGTTCTACACGCTGATCGGCATGATGGTCTTCGTCGTGCCGCTGTTCACCACCGGCTATCACCAAGTGGTGGTGGCGGCGACCACGGCGGCGCTGTTCATCGTCGGGCCGGTCAGCACCGTCTCCTTCGTCACCCCGCTGGTCGCCCAGACCGAGATGGCCCTGTCCAACATCGAGGCGATGGAGGAGCGGCTGCGCGCCGCCGCCGGCAGCGCCCCGGACGAGGGGGCGGAGCGGCTGCCCGGCCCGCCCGCCAGCGTCGCGTTGAAGGCCGCCAGCTTCGCCTATCACGATGGCGAGGGCGCGCCGGTCTTCGCGGTCGGGCCGCTGTCGGCGGAATTCCGGGCGGGCGAGATCACCTTCGTCACCGGCGGCAACGGCTCCGGCAAATCAACCATGCTGCGCCTGCTGACCGGGCTGATGCCGTTGAGCGGCGGTCAGCTCCTCGCCGACGGGGAGCCGGTGCCGGCGGAGCGGATGCAGAGCTACCGCGACATGATCTCGGCCATCTTCTCCGACTATCACCTGTCGCGCCGCCTCTACGGCGTGGACGACCCCGATCCGGCGCGCGTCCGCGCCCTGCTGGAGCGGCTGGAGATGCAGGACAAGGTGACGGTCGCGAACGGCTGTTTCAGCACCGTCGCCCTGTCCACCGGCCAGCGCAAGCGCCTCGCCCTCGTGGTCGCGCAGTTGGAGGACAAGCCGGTCATCGTGCTGGACGAATGGGCCGCCGACCAGGACCCGCATTTCCGTCGCGTCTTCTACGAGGAACTGCTGCCGGAGCTGAAGGCGTTGGGCAAGATCGTGATCTGCGTGACCCACGACGAGCGCTGGTTCGGCCTCGCCGACCGCGTCTATCACATGAACGAGGGCCGCATCGAGGAAGGCCACGACCACCATCACCTGTTCGCACTGGAACCGGCGTGATGGCCCCGACCCCATCCCCCTGGCTGCACAGCGTCCGGCCGGTGTCGGCGCCGCGTCGCACCCTGGTCTGCTTCCCCTACGCCGGGGCCGGCGCCGCCGTTTTCCGCGACTGGGCGTCGGAGGTCGGGCCGGACACGGACCTGCTGGCGGTGCGCCTGCCAGGACGGGAAAGCCGCATCGGCGAACCGCCGCTGCATCGGGTCGAGGACGCCTTGCCCGCCCTGCTGTCCGCGCTGGAACCGCTGGGGAACCGCCCGCTGATCCTGTTTGGCCATTCGCTGGGCGCGGCGCTGGCCTATGCAACCGCGCGTGCTCTGGTGGCGCTGGGCCGCCCGCCCGTCCTTCTGGCGGTGTCGGGGCGTCGGGCGCCGCACCGGACGTCGCGGCGTTCACCCGTCCACGGGCTGGACGAGGCGACCTTCCGCACCCGCCTCGCCGCGCTGGGCGGCACACCGCCCGAGGTGCTGGCCTGCGACGATCTGATGGCGCTGATGCTGCCCATGCTGCGGACCGACTTCGGCATGTCGGACGCCTTCCTCGAACCCGATCCGCCGCTGCTTTCGGTGCCGATCCTGGCCTTCGCCGGGACGGAGGACACCGAGGCCACGGTGGAGGAGGTCGCCGGGTGGGAACGGCTGGCCGGGGCAGGCTTCACACTGCGCACGCTTCCTGGCGGCCATTTCTTCCTGCACGGGCAGCGCGCGTCGATTGTCCGATATTTAACGGAGGAGAGTTTTTGAAACACCCATTGATCGCTGGAATTCTTTTTTGATGGCAAATCCTTTGACGGAAACAACCGCATTCGTTAGCCCATATGACGGTGCCGCCGGCAATCACCGGCGGCGTTTTCGGAGCGGGCCGTCCCTTCGGGGCCGACTGTCGCCGCGGACCAGCCGGTGCGCGGCGTTCATTGCTGATTTTCTCTCGACAACGTCCCTTTTTGGAGCACCACAGCATGGTCAGTGAGAAGGAAACAACGGGTGGCAAGGCGAAGCCGGAAACGGCCGCCGCCCCGGCCCCCACCCCGGCTC